>VBGG01000591.1 GCA_005883405.1 Chloroflexota bacterium
GTCAGTTCACCGAAGTAATGAAGCAGGTTCACCTGCTTGACGCCTCGACGGCAGACGAATCGAGCGAACAGATCGCGATGGGCAGTGAGTTGCGGGGAGTCGCCCTGATGAATCTCGGGATCGTCGAGACATGGTCCGGGCGATTCGACGCCGCGGAGCGGCACCTCTCCGAGGGCGCCGCGCTCGCGCAGACGATCGGCCGACCCTATCTGGAGGTCGCGTGTCGCGCACATCAGGGTTTTGCGTCAAAGACGGTCTCGCTCGCGACCGCGCGCGTGCGCAGCCGTCAGGCGGTCGCTTTGGCCGAGCGCCATAGCCTGGAAGATCGTCCGATACTCGCGCCCGCACTTGGGTCGCTTGGTGGCATCGCGGTCTGGATGGGCGAGTTCGACGACGCAGAGCGCTGGCTGCGCCGCGCCTGGGAAGTCGCCGAGCCACAGATTGACCCAGCCGCCGCTGTGCTTTTGCACGCGTCGACAGGTATGCTGCACGCCGCGCGCGGTCACCATCAATCTGCGCTCCAGGAGTTCGCGGCGGCAGTGCGGGCGCAGTCGCTCCTCACAGGTGTGCACGCTCTCGGACCTCCGATTGCCGGATGGCTCGCGGCTACGCAAGCTCGCCTCGGGATGCCAGATGAGGCGCGCGCGACGCTCACCGGATTCTCCGCCGAGGACGAACTGGCGGGTGGCATCCGCACCGCGCGTGCAGTGATCTGCATCGCGGAGGGAGACCCCAGTTCGGCGTTGGATCTACTCCACGACGTGTTGGACGTGCCACCTCCGGTCGGTCTTCCCACGTTCGCGCTCGTTGAGGCGCATCTGCTCGCTGGCATCGCGCACCTGGACCTGGGCGATCGAAACGCCGCCGCCGCCGCGGCCGAGGCGGCGCTCGCGGCCGCCGAGCCAGACCGGCTGATCTTCCCTTTTGCAATGATCGGGAGCGGGGAGCTGCTCGACGCGCTCCCGCGTCATGAAACGGCTCACGGCGCCCTCCTCGCCGACATCGCCGACGCGCTGCGAGGTGCACCGCCGCCGAGCGCCGAGGGAGAGCTCCTGTCGCCACCGGACGAGCTGAGCCCAAGCGAGCTGCGCGTACTGCGGTATCTGCCGACAACCTGACGCGAACCGAGATCGCGGGCGAGCTCTATGTCTCGATGAACACGGTCAACAGCCACATCCGCAATATCTATTCGAAGCTCGCTGTGCGCGATCGCTCCTCCGCAGTCAGCCGCGCACGCGAGCTGCGCCTGCTCTCAACCGCGCGTCGCTAGACATCGCCGATGGAGCGCGATTCCCGACGCACGCAAAATCACCAGATTCCAGCGTCGCCACCTGACTGGGCCAGGGTGCAGCGTGGTTGCGTGACCACCACACCGCCGGGCCTGTACGCGATCCGGATACGGGGTCGGCTCGGGCCTACCGCCCTCTCCGCCTTTCCGACCATGGTGCCTGAGGTGGCGGGCGGCGACACCGTGCTGACAGGGTCGCTTACAGATCGATCAGCAGTATTTGGAGTGCTGGCCCAGATCGAAGCGCTCGGCCTCGAACTGCTCGAGCTGCGCCAGATCCAGGTGTGCCCGCCATCGCCTGAATCAGGCGACAACTCATCAGATGCCGTGTGAATCCGGCTTCACACGTGAATGGAGAGTCGAGAGTCCGCTGCCGCTGGACGTCGGGCGCGAACCCGACGGCACGACTGTGCCAGACACGGCGTTCGTCACGATCGATATCGAGCACGTATCAGTTGAGTCGGTCGTGTGAGCACCGTCGGGGCAGCGGCCGGGCCGTATCCATGCGAGCCGCCGATCGCGTTGGTCGTGGAGCACGATCCCTGGATCCGACTGGTCATGTGCGACGTTCTGGCGCAAGCCGGCTTTCGCGTGGCGTCGGCGTCAAATGGCTTTTCCGCTGTGCGGCTTGCCCGGCGCGAACCTCTAGCGCTGGTCGTACTCGATCTGGTGCTACCGGAGCAGTCCGGCCTGTCCGTGCTGGCTGAACTAAAGGCGACGCCGGCGACAGCGCGGGTTCCGGTCATCGTCGTAAGTGGCCACCCGCAGGCGCTGCGAGACGCGGTCACACAAGCAGATGCCGTGATCGCCAAACCGTTCGGGACTGACACGCTGCGGGCCGAAGTCAGCCGCAGCCGGAGGCGGGCAGTAAAGGCTGCTGCCCATTGCGATTCATGTCACACGTGCGCAGAGGGTGATCGGCCAGTGGGATCGCGACGAGGCTCATGACGATGGAAGCTGTTGCCTTTCCTGGTTCCGCAGCGGCGCTTCGCCGCCAGTGGCATCAAACCAGAGCACTGCCTGCCTTCGGTCGCGCGAATCACCAGGAAATGGTGACGGCTGTTCACCTCGTCGTGGGCAAGCATTGGTTCGTGGGGCGAGAGCAGCGCGTCGGCGGCGACTGGATCAAGCCGCTGCGCGATCTGCCAAGCGAAGCGGGGGTATGGACCTAATGTCATCGGCGATACCGTCAACTGCCACGCTGGACCGGGCGGCGCGGGCTGAACGCCGCTGGCTGGTCCTGGTCGTCGTCGCTGTCGCGCAACTGATGCTCGTGTTGGATGGGACGATCGTGAACATTGCGCTGCCGTCCGCCCAACAGGCGTTGGGCTTCTCTGACAGCGAACGTCAGTGGGTGGTGACGGCGTACGCACTGTCGTTCGGCAGCCTGTTGTTGGTCGGCGGACGGCTGGGTGACATGTTCAGCCGCAAGTGGGTCTTCATCACGGGCCTTGTTGGATTCGCTCTTGCCTCGGCGATCGGCGGCGCCGCCGGCTCCTTCGCGGTCCTCGTCACTGCCCGGGCACTTCAGGGCGCATTCGGCGCAGTCCTGGCACCGGCTGCGCTTGGCACCCTGGTGAGCACGTTTACCGACCCGCGCGAACGCGGGAGGGCTTTCGGCGTCTTCGGCTCCGTCGCGGCCGGCGGCAGCGCCATCGGGCTGGTCCTGGGTGGCGTTCTGACCGAGTACCTCTCGTGGCGCTGGTGTCTGTACGTCAACCTGGTGTTTGCCGCGATCGCCGCGGCTGGCGCGCTGGCGTACCTCCGTGGCGGCCGCCCCGCCAGCCGTCCACGAATGGACTGGCCCGGAGCCGTGCTGGCATGCGCCGGGCTGTTCGCGATCGTGTTCGGCTTCTCGCAGGCGGAGACCGCCGGTTGGACGGCCGCGTTGACGGTCGGCTCCCTGGTCGGTGGGGTCGTGTTACTCGCGGGGTTCGTCGTCGCCGAGCAACGCGTCCCGCACCCGTTGTTGCCGTTGCGGGTCATCGTCGACCGCGCGCGCGGCGGTGCCTATGTCGCTGTCGGTATCTCTGGCTTGGCGATCTTCGGCACCTTCTTGTTCCTCACGTTCTACCTGCAGGTGGTCAAGGGATTCAGCCCGCTGACGACAGGGCTACTGTTCCTGCCGATGACCGCCTGTATTCTGATCAGCTCGGACCTGTCCAGCAATATTGGCCTGGGACCGCGCGTCCTGATCGCGGCTGGCATGGTGCTGAGCGCCGGCGGCATTGCCCTCCTGACGCAGGTCACCGTGACCTCGAGCTATGTCAGCGGCGTGCTGCCCGCCCTGATCGTCCTGGGCCTGGGCCTCGGCCAGATCTTCGCCCAGGCCATCAACACCGCAACGACTGGCGTTGCCCGCGAGGACTCCGGGGTGGCCTCCGCGCTGGTCAACACGATGCAGCAGGTCGGCGGGTCGATTGGGACGGCGGCACTCAGCACGATCGCCTTGAACGCCACGGCCAGCTACCTGATCGGGCACGACGCCGGGCCCCAGACCCAGGCGATGGCGGCCACCTACGGCTACACCGTCGCCTTCGGGGTATCGGCAGGGCTGCTCGTACTCGGCTTCATCCTCGCGATTGTCCTGGTGCCGTCGCGGAGAGAGATCGCAGGCGTCGGGGGCGCAGCGACCACGGGCGAGGAGCCGGGTGCAGCCGGGGTTGCGGCGGCTGCCACCCCTGCAGATCAGCAGCAGGTTTCCGAAGCGATTCCCGTCGCCCTGTGCAGCTGCTCGCCGCTCGTTCACCCGGTTGCGGGATCCGCTGAGACCGCGCGACCTGACTACAAGACGAGATCAAACATTCCGATGGGAAGGTGACCGGCTGATGAAGGCAGTCCGATTCGACGAGTACGGTGGGATTGAGGTCCTCGAGGTACGCGACGTGGCGCGTCCCGAGCCCGGGCCCGGCCAGGTGCTCGTGGCGGTGCGCGCCGCCAGTATCAATCCCAGCGAGGCGGCGATCCGTGCGGGCCGGGTCCGCGACATCTTTCCCGCGACTTTTCCGAGCGGCGAGGGGTCGGACCTCGCCGGCGTGGTCGAGGAGGTCGGCGCGGACGTGACGGGCGTAGCCGTGGGCGAGGAGGTGATCGGCTTTACCAACAACCGCGCAAGCCACGCCGAGTACGTGCTCGTCGAGACCGCCAACCTGACGGCGAAGCCCGCGGCGGTCCCATGGGAGGTGGCGGGCGCGCTGTTCGTCGCAGGCGTGACTGGGGTGGCCACCGTGCGTGCCGTCGCGCCGACCGTGGGCGAGGCGGTCGTTATCGCCGGGGCGGGCGGTGGCGTTGGCGTGTTCGCGGTTCAGCTCGCGGTTCGCACGGGCGCGCGCGTCATCGCACTGGCCAGCGAGCGCCATCACGCTTGGCTCCGGGAGCGCGGCGCGGTTCCCGTCGCGTACGGCGATGGCATCAGGCAGCGCATCATGGTGGCCGCCGAAGAGACGCCGGTGGCCGCGTTCATCGATCTCGTCGGGCGCGGATACGTCGAGCTTGCGCTCGAGCTCGGCATCGCCAGGGACCGCATCGACACCATCGTCGACTTCCCCGCGGTCCAGAAGTACGGTGTCAAGAGCGAGGGCGGCGCGGAAGCAGCGAGCGCGGTGACCCTGGCCGAACTGGCCGATGCGATAGCGGCCGGCGACCTCGTCGTGCCGATCCAGCGCACCTACCCGCTCGACAAGGTTCGAGCGGCGTTCACCGAGCTCGAGGCCGGTCATATCGCGGGCAAGATCGTCCTCATCCCTTGAGGGTGCAACGCCCGCTCACGATGGCGGCTGTTCCCACTGATCAGGTCTACTAAGGGCTCGCACGGCATGTCGATGTTCGATTACGACACTCGGCCCATCACCCCTCAGGTCGTCCTGGTGGGCAACCGGGCGTCTTCCGCCGGATACACCATTCGTGACTTCTTGAGCCGCAACGGCGTCCCGTATGACTGGGTGGATATCGAAGATGTCGAAAGGCTGCCAGCGGTGATCTCGCCGAGCGAGATGGATCCCGACCGTCTGCCAATATGCATCCTCCCGAACGGAACGCGGCTTGCTCCAGCCACGGTGGAGGATGTGGCGGCGGGTCTCGGAATGGTAACGGCCCCGGCTTTGTCGGAGTACGACCTGATCATCGCTGGCGCCGGTCCAGCCGGATTGGCAGCCGCTGTATACGGAGCATCTGAAGGTCTCCACACACTGGCTGTAGAGGCGATCGCACCCGGCGGCCAGGCCGGGACCACGTCGATGATCGAGAACTATCTCGGTTTTCCACAGGGGATCAGCGGAAGCGAGCTGGCGACTCGGGCAACGGCGCAAGCTCGCCGCTTCGGCGCGGAAATCCTGCTCGCTCGGCGTCTTGTTGACCTTTCCAGGGACGGCCCCGGTTACCTGGCCCGCCTGTCCGACGGGACCGTTGTGCGGGCACGCGCCACGCTGCTGGCGAGCGGGGCCGACTGGCGTCGGCTGGACATTCCAGGGCTGGATGATCTGCTGGGTTCCGGTGTGTACTACGGAGCTGGACCGAGCGAGGCTGTGACGTGCACCGGCTGCCGCGTGGCCGTCATCGGGGGCGGGAACTCAGCGGGCCAGGCAGTCGTCCGCTTTTCGCGTTACGCCGCTCACGTGACCCTGCTGGTCCGCGGCAACTCCCTCGAGGCATCGATGTCGCAGTACCTGATCGCTCAGGTCGACAAGCTCCCCAACGTCGAGGTTCGGACCAACACGGAGGTGGTCGAACTGGAAGCCGACCAACACTTGCGGGCACTCGTCGTCTCCTCGAGAACGGACTCGGGTCGCTCGCGGCTACCTGTCGACGCCCTGTTCGTGTGCATTGGTGGCGTGCCGCGCACGCAGGGCACCGCTCAGGTTGGGATTGCTCTGGACAAGGCCGGATACATCCGAACCGGGCGCGATGTCGGCACTTCGCCCGGTGCGCTCGAGGGATGGCCCCTCGCGCGTCACCCGTTGCCGCTCGAGACAAGTCTGCCTGGGCTGTTTGCCTGTGGCGATGTTCGCAGCGGGTCGATCAAGCGCTGTGCAGCGGCCATTGGCGAGGGTTCCATGTCAGTTGCGCTGGTGCATCAGCGTCTTGCCGAGGTTGGCGGAGAGTAACGTGAGCGGACCACTATCGCCAGGTACATCGGCGGAGAGTCCTGGCAAAGACGCGGTTGCGGAATTTGCTCGCCTGGCACCGGAGCACCGAATTCGTGCCGCGCTCGAGGCGCTTGAACGCAACGGGATTAGCACGCATT
>VBGG01000119.1 GCA_005883405.1 Chloroflexota bacterium
CTTCAGCGATGTTCGACATGATAGAAACCGCTGCTCTCCGCATCTGGTCTTTCAGCCCGAAGTCTCGCTCCAGTGGGCCGGCGGCGCACAATCGATAGATCCAGCGCGTGAGCTGTCGAGCCGTCCGCCAGGCCTCGAGCTCCTCAAACTTCTGAATGGTTGCCACTTCGTCCCCACAAGGCGAACGCGCGAACGCGCGAACGCGCGAACGCGCGAACGAATCATCGCAGAGCGTACGTACTCCCCCGAGGTGTTTTCGAGACTTCGATGCGCACCGGAAAACGATCGCGGAGGTCTTCCAGGTGGGTGATGATGAGGATCTTCTCGAACTCGGGCTCGATGGCCTGGATGGCTTCGACGATGCGGTCGCGGCCGTCCTGATCCTGCGAGCCGAAGCCTTCGTCGACCACGAGCGTCTGGAGCCGCGTGCCGGCGCGGTGGGCAAGCAGGCGTGACAGGGCGATGCGAATGGCGAAGTTCACGCGAAAGCCCTCGCCGCCGCTGAACATCTCGTAGCTGCGCGTGCCGAGCTCGTCCGAGATCTTGATGTCCAGCGTCTCGATCGTGCCCACGCCTGAGCGGACGTCGCGTTGCGTCTCGAACTTCACGTGCATGCGTCCATCGGTCATGCGCGACAGAATCCGGTTGGCCTCTTCTTCGATCTCGGGAATCGCCGTCTCGATGATCATGGCCTGCACCCCCCGCCGCCCAAAGGCGTAGGCCAGGTCACCGTAGACGCTCTGCTCGCGCCTGAGCGCGTCCTGCCGCGCCAGACTTTCGCGCTGCTTGCGCTCCAGGAAGGCGCAGTTGTCGAGCTTGCTCTGCGCGAACAGGCACTGGTCGCGCGCCTCGTCGCGCAGCCGCTTCGCTTCACCAGCCTGCTGCGTCAACTCGGCCAGTCGCTGACGCTCGAGAGGCAAGCCTTGCGTCAGAGCCCTCAGCTCCACCAGCCGCTGCTCGTCAGCCGCGCACTCCTCTGCCAGCCGCGCCAGGTTGCCTTCGAGCTCGACGATCTGCGCATCCAGGTGTTCCGCGCTGAGACGCGCCTGTTCGAGCAGCTGCCGCTCCCGATCGACACCCGCGAGCTGCGCCGCTCGCGCACGCGAAGAAGCGTGGCGCTGCTCGTCATACCCGAGCGCGGCGATGTCGCGCTCGACGCGCTGCAGCTCGCGTCGCGCATCCGCCGCGAACGCCCCCTCGCGAAGCAGCCGCTGACGTTCGCCGAGCTCCTTCTCCAGAACCGCCGCTTGCCGGGCCGCCTCTTCCGCTTGCGCGAGCGCCGCTTCGGATTGCGCGAGGCGGCGGTGGATCGTCTCGCGGTTGCGTAGGGTTGCGACCGCCGAAGCGAGTAGCGCCTCATCGCGCGAGACGCCCGCCTCGAGCTCGCGGTACGCCCCTTCGTGGGCGCGAAACTCGTCGCGCAAGCGCTGTCCGTGGACGACGTACTCATCCCGCAAGCGCTGCTTGTGCTGCGCATCCATCGGGCGCTGGCACGTTGGACACGTTGACAGCGCGTCCAGCTCGGAGATTTGCGTACGCAGCTCGAGCATCTCCTTCTTCAGCTGGGCGTTGATCGTTCGCTTCTCCGCCGCCTGCTCACGTGCGCGCCCGACCACCTCCTGCAGCTCGGCGTGCTGCGCCTCGATCTGCGCCAGGCTGGCTGCCTCACGCTGGACGCGCTCGAGCGCGAGCTGCAGCGAAGCGAGTTGGGCGCTCGCCTGGCGGATCTCGGCGAGACGCCGCTCACGCTGGACAACCTCGCCTTCGAGCCGAGCCTGCTCGGCCACCAGCGTGCGCACGGCTGCTTCGCGCGTGCGCTCGAGCGGCAGATACTGCGACTGTTTCTGCATCGCAAGCTCGAGCTCACGCTGGACAGCGTCGAGCTCGGCCGCGGCCTTCTCAATATCGGCTGCGCGCGCCACCACGGACTGCGCCTGCTCGCGCAGTGACTGCCGCTCGCGCAAGGCACCGCCGATTCGCGCGCGGTCGAGCGAGAACCGGTGTAGGCGCGCCTGGGTTTCCTCGACCTGCTGTTGGCCCGATTCGAGCTGAGCCACGCGCGCGCGTGCCAGCGTCGTCTGCTCTTCGAGCTGGCCGACGTGCGCTTCCAGTGCGGTGAGCTCGGTCCGCAGCCGATCGAGCTCCGACTGATACTCCGGTCGGCGGGCGATCTCGGCTTGCCAGTCCTGGGCCAGCCGTCGTTCGTCCAGGAGCTCCGCCTCGCGCGTTTTGAAGCGCTCCTTGGCGCGGCCCTCGAGCTCGTCGTAGTAGCCGAGCTCGAGGACTTCTGCCAGGATGCGCTTGCGATCGGCGGGTGAGTTGATGGTAAAGCTGTCGGCGCGGCCCTGCTGAATGAACGACGAGTTGGTGAACGTGTCGTAGCTCATGCGCAGCGTGCGCTCGATCAGCCGCTCGGTCTCGACCACGGAGCGCTCGGTGAGCGGCTTGTACCCGCCGTCGGCGAGCACGGCGAACTGCAAGTCTGAATAGCCGCTCTTGCCGCGGCGCTGACGTTTGCGGATGACGCGGTAGGTGTCACCGTCGAGCTCGAATTCGAATTCGACCTCCATCTCGGAGGCACCGGCGTGGATCAGCTCGTCGACCGAGCGTGCCCGCGCCCGACCCCACAGTGCCCACGTGATCGCGTCCAGCAGCGCCGATTTCCCGTGGCCGTTGTCGCCGGTCAGCACGGCGACGTGGATGCCATCGAACCTGAGCGGCTCGTGGACGTCCGTGTACGACATGAAGTTTCTGACGTTGAGCGTCAGTGGAATCACGCCTGGGCGTGCGCGACGGCCGGCGTCGCCGCGCAACCTTCGACTTCGGCCTCGTCGGCCATCAACGATCGCGCGTAGCGCAGCAACGTCTCGCGACGGTCGGCGTCGACCTTCTGGTGCTCGAGGTACAGCGCCAGCGCCTCCAGCGGTCCAGCGCGCTGAATGGCGGCGGCGGCCGCGCCCCAGCGGCTGCGCGGTCGCTGGCGGCTTGTCCGTTCGAACGGGGCCACGTAGTAGGCGGTCTTGAGCTGAGCGCGGATGTCGTCGTCCTGCAGCTCGCCCAGTCGTTCGGGCGGCACGTCGATGCGCACTCTGACCACGGCATCGTCCAGACGATCGGCGTGGCGCGCGATGGCGCGCACCACGTCCTCGGTGGCGTTATAACCTTCTACCTTCGCTTCGATAGTTAGAAACGGGCGGGCCTTAACAGGCCGGAACTCCCACTCGGCGCGACCCTTCTCGGCAATTTCGACGTAGACCCAGCCTTTCGCCTCGTCTTGCTCGCCGAAGTCGACACGGTCGATGCTGCCCGCGTAGACCACCTGCGGCGGGGCGTGGTGCAGCACCTGGTGCTTGTGTATGTGGCCGAGGGCGACGAAGTCGATGCTCGGCAGATCGAACGTCTGCAGGTCGTACATCGGGTCGTTACTCATGCTGAGCAGGCGCTCTGCGCCGACCCTGGCGCCGAACAGGTGCGCATGGCCCACCACGATCGCCGGCAGGCGGGGATCGAGCGCCTCGGCGTCCACGCGGAGCTTGGCGCGATTCAGGTCGATCATTGCCTGGTTCAGCTCGGCGATGGTGTGGTTCTTGAATTCGGGTTGGGCCAGGACGGCGCTGCGCACGGACCAGGGGAAAGCGACGACCTGAACCTGGCCGGATTTCGTGTCGATCAGGTGGGTGCCGATCGATCGCGCGACCGTGACGCTCGGGATCTCGAGCGCGCGAAAGATCTCGACGCTGGTGGCTCTTCCCGCTGAGAGCGGGATGTCGTGATTTCCCGCGACGATCACCGTCTTGATGCCGGCGGATGCCAGACGCTGGATACGCGTGGCGAACTCGCGCTGATGGGTGGGCGTGGGATCGCGGGTCTTGTAGATGTCGCCGGCAAACACGACCAGGTCGACCGAGGCGGCGATGGCGCCGTCGATCGCCTGGTCGAGCGAGCCGAGGAAGTCGTGCAGGCGCTGATTGAGGCCCGTCTCGGGGTTGAGCCGCCCGTAGTTCTCCATGCCGATATGCGTGTCGGCCAGATGGGCGATGCGGAGTAGGCGGTTCATCGGTTTCGTTCCGGGTTCCGCGTTCCGGGTTCCGCGTTTCGAGTTCCGGGTTCCTCGGCGGAATGCGCCTCAGGCCTGCCCACTTCGAGACCCCGAACGCGGAACGCGGAACCCGGAACGCGGAACGATCTAGGCATCGACGCCGAAGATCTCCTCGTAGCGGCGGGCGCGGGAGAGGATGACGGCGCCGTCGTCGCCGCCGACGGTGGCATAGAACGTCGGATCGTACTTGCGGGTGCGCACCATCATCGGCATCGGCACGGCGTGGCCGAGCACCAGCGCCTGTTCGCGCGAATCCAGCGTGGCCAGGACCGTGCGCAGATGCGAGCCGCCGCTGACGCCGGTGAAGATCGCGTCGATGTCCCGCTCGTCGTTCAGCTGGCAAGTGATGCGCGTGCCGATCTGCGACAGAACCTCGGCATCGATGCCGCTCGGCCGCTGATCGACCACCAGCAGAGTGACGTAGAACTTGCGCAGCTCGCGGGCGATGGTTCCGAACGTGGTCTGGCGCGCCGCATCGACATTGAGGAACTTGTGGGCTTCCTCAATGGTGATCATCAGCGGCCGCGGCCGATCGGCTTCGTCCTTGGTGTTCCAGTAGCGCTCGGTCTTCTTCACCCACAGGTCGTGTAAGCGACGGGTGATGACGTTGGCTGCCAGGATGTACGCCAGCAGGTTGCGCTGACGGCCGAACTCCAGCACCACGTGCTGACCGCGCTCCAGCTGAGCAATGACCTGGTCCAGCGTCGACTGCGAGAGCGAGCGCTCGACAAATGGCAGCCGATCGATGAGGCGCAGCTTGCTCCGCAGCGCGCTGAGCGACGCGTGGTTGCCGCCCTCCTGGTTGGCGAAGTCGGTGAGCTCGTCACCGCTCATGTCGAGCAGCCGCGCCACCCAGTCGTCGCCGAGCTTGTCCTCGCACAGGGCGGCGGATTCGACCGCGGTGCGGTGCAGCCGCAGCTCGTCCTGCAGCAGCGCAATGTCGGCAACCGAGATTTCGCGCAGCGCGATCTTGATTTCGCCCGACGGCTTGACGCCCCGACCGCGCGACGACTCCATGTCCAGCGTGTAGACGGCCACCCGACTGCCAAACAGCTGCGACAGGCCTTTCACCTCGGTGCCCTCTTCCGCACAGGATCAGCCGGGTGAGAAAGCTCTTGCCGGTGCCGGACTTGCCGAAGATGCCGTTCGAGCGCTCGACAAAGCGGCGCAGGTCGAGGCACACCGGCACGTCCATATCGATCGGTTGCCCGATCTGGAAGTGGTTCTTGCCGTCGTCTCGGCCGAAGACGCGTTCGAAGTCCGCCAGGGTGGCCTCGGACACACTCGAGAAGTGGGGAGGAATAGTTCGCGCTGGGCGCGGCACCAGGTCCGAATCCTCGAACTGGATGTCGGCGGCGGGGTTGGCCAGCATCAACTCGGGCTTTAGCTTGATCAGCGCGTAGGTGGTCGTGCCGCTGAGCACCTGGCGCAGGAACACGTCGACCGTGCTCGGGTCGCCGGGCGGATCGCGGAGGACGTCCGCGTTGGCCGAGTCGAGCTGGACGTCGGTGACCAGGCAGAAGTATTCGTACTTCTGTCCGACAATCTTGACGAACTTCCCCAGGCGGACGTCCTCGATGGCGACGGTCGGGTCCAGGCGCGCGGACAGGCCTTCGGCGACCGAACCGGCGACCAGCAGGCCCAGGCGGTTTGTCACGCCGCCTCGATCGGCGCCAGGCAGCGCCTGAGGATTGCCGTCAAGCGCGCGTAGTCGGCGCGCAGCAGCTGCGCCAGCTCGCGGCCGGCTTGCTGCAAGAACTCGCTGCCGCCGTCAACGTACTGGCCGGACGTGTAGCGCAGATTGGCGGCCAGCAGCTCGTCGACCGGTACGTCGCTGCCGTTCAAGATCGCCTGGAGATAGCCGAGCTTTGTCCTGGTGAAATTCCGGACCGTTTGAGCCGGCGAAGTGAACACCGAGTAGTGCAGCCTGGGCGGACGCGGCGGCAGGAATTGGTAGAGCTTGTCGCCGTCGGCGAAACCCACGACCAGCGCGCGGAAGGTGGTGCGCAAGACGAGTGGCAGGTCAGGGTTCTCCTCGTAGATGCGCTCGTCGCGCACGTCGCCATGGCCGCGCATGATGGCCCGCGCGCCGGGGTCGATGCCGGCGGTTTGAACGTTGGCGACCACGCCATAGATGGTCAGCGCATCGTCTGTGGCGACCTCCACGAACGCCCCGAACGGCGGCGCCGAGTCCAGCTCGATGGCCTGTGCAAGGAACTCGGTCGTGGACGCCTCGACCACCTCACCGGCCAGTGCTGGTGCCCCCGAACCGAATGCAAAGCCATTGGTGCTCATACGGTGCGTACCTGTTTCCGTGCGAGCTTTGCTGACGGACGCGCGCTCAGCCCGCGGCGCGCCATCTCCTGTTGGACCATCGCCTCGAGCACCTCGCGGTCGGCGAGGGAGATCACCGCGCGGTCATCGGCGCGAGCCAGTACGGCAGGGTAGCCGAAACCCTTCAGGCACTGGTCCACCAGGACCGCGTGCACCAGCCGTAGTAGAGATGCGTCACGCGCAACCCACTCAGGGACCTCGACGCGGGCGGTCTCGTCACCCGTCGAAAGCAGGAAAAAGTACGCGCGGTGGATGCCGTAG
This sequence comes from Chloroflexota bacterium, assembly GCA_005883405.1. Classification (GTDB taxonomy): domain Bacteria; phylum Chloroflexota; class UBA6077; order UBA6077; family CF-72; genus CF-72. The sequence goes on from VBGG01000119.1 coordinate 6,695, forward strand.
TACGGATCGTGGACGTTCGAGCGAACGCGAAACAGCCCCGACCGCTCCCAGCGTTCGAGGCCGCGACCGATCAGGTGGGCGTCGTTGAGGCCGCGCAGCGCGCACGTGTGCGCACCCTGGCACACCTGACACACCAGTGGCGTGCTGCCACATACGGCACGGAACAGATGCACCAGGTCGATGCCGCGCGAGCGGCTGGCGTACGCCGCGACAGGCACACGAGCGCGACGCAGGCGCTCCAGCTGGAAGACGAAATCGGTGTAAAAGCGCGTGCGGAGAAAATCGCGCGGTCGTTCCTCCAGCACTGAGAAGAGCAGCGTACCGTCCACGAGCGCGACGGACGGCGGGCCGTTCGGACCCTGCTCGCCTTCGGCGAGGTCGGCCAGGGCACGCACCTCAGCGACCGTGCGGAGCGCGTCGAGGTGACGATCGCGCATCGGGACCTGCCGCCGCGGATCGCGCGGATCGACGATGTACAGGTCATCGTCCGTGTACCCGAGCGACGAGACGCTCCGCATCTCGACTTCGCGCTCGGGTTGGCCGTACGGAATCCGTACGCGCCCGATGTTGATCAGATAGAAGTCGCCGCTGCCACCGTGACGGTCGGGATCGATCTCGGCGCCGTCGCTGGCCATGGCCGTGTAGCTCGGTGGCCGCGGCGACGGTGGCACGCGTTCGTCGAGCGGACCCGTCGGCACCGCCACGCGCTCCTGGACGGTTTCGGCCAGCTCGGCCAGTTCCAGCCAGCGGTCGCGCCACTCCGCCAGCAGGTCGTCGAGAAGCCGCAAACGCTTGCGTTCATCAGCCCGCCGCTCGGCCAGCACGTCGCCCATCTGACGGACCTGCGTGCTCAGCTCCAGCAGATCGAGGGGCATAGGCTGTCAAGCGGCGTCGGTGGTACGCCAACCGCGTAGTGAGCCGACGTCTTCCAGGTGGCGAACGTCGCTGAGCTCGATGAGCTTCAGCCCGGTGGCTGGAGTCCACTCGAGTCGGGAGATCTGCGTATTGTCGACGCGCTGCTTCAGCCACAGGTCCGAGACGGTGCCTCCCATGGCGTTCACCAGGATCGCCTGGCCTACGGCACCATGGGAAATCACCACGATCGTCTCGTCGCGGTGAGCCGGCACGCGTTCGGCAAAGAATGCCAGGGCCCTTGCCTGCGCTTCTTCGATCGTTTCGCCGTCCGGCAGCCGCATGCTGCTCGGGCGTTCCGCCCAGTCCTCGAGGCCGCCAGGGAACTCGTTGTCGATTTCGAAGCGACCCTTGCCCGTCCATCTGCCCGTGTCGATCTCGCGCAGTCGCGTGTCAGTCTGTACAGCGAGCTGATGGGGTCTGGCGACCTCCCCCGCGGTGTTCAGGGCGCGGCCCAGATCGCTGCTGTAGACCGCGGCGATCTGCTCCTGGGCGAGGGCTCGCGACAGCTCGCGCGCCTGCGCTAGACCGCGCTCGGTCAGCGGCGAATCAGACTGGCCCTGCCAGCGGCCCTCGACGTTGAACGCGGTCTCGCCGTGGCGGACGAGCAGGATCCGAACAGGTGTTCCAACCATTCTTTCGCCAGTGTATACACCGGACGGAGTTTTTGGTAGTCGCGCTCAGTACAGCACGCGCTGATCGCCAACCCGGCGCGTGATGTGATGCTCGTCGGTGTAGTTGACCAGGGCGAGGGTGTACTTGCGCGAGGCATCGAGCAGGTCTCGGATCTGTGCCACGGTGCGCGGGCCGTTGCGCTCGACGTCGGCGCGGATGCGGACGACGAGCTCGTTCAGCGTCTCACGGTCGTAGAGCAGGCCGGCGGCAACTTCGACCAGACGTCCCTGCGCGATCAGCGCGTCGACCACCTCGAGCGAGACGCGTAGCTCGGCTTCGAGATCGGCGCGGTCGGGCGGCGCGACGCCAGCTTCCCGCAGCACATCGAGCAGCTGCGCGATCTGGCGCTCCTCGGCAGGCGAGAATCGCACCAGATGCGATACGAGCCGCACGAACGGCCCGTCTTCGGCGGCAACGCCGTCAGCCTTCAAGCGCTCGAGCTCGCGCACGAACAGGCGCGGCTCTGCCCCCAGCCGAGTCCGCAGCTCCTCTTTGGGCAAACCGCGGCGCAACGGGTAGTCGCGATGAAACGCGCCCAGCATCGCCGTGACCTGATCGGTGAGCCGCTGCCAACCCTCGCTCGAGACCACAAACGCACGACCGTCCAGGCGCGTCGCGCCGTTGCTCGACTCGAGCACCAGCACCTCGCTCCGCGCCATCAGGCCCCCGAGCGCCGCGCGCGCCTCGACCGCGGCCAGCCCCGTGCGTCGGACAAGGTCATCGACGTCGACCGGCTCGCGGCTATGCAAACGCTCGAGCACGATGTCTTCGGGCGAGCCCTGCGCCAGCACTTCCAGCTGCTTGAGAATCGTCGGTTGGCGGCGGCGATGGCGCCGCGCGTGCGGCTCGACGATGCTGCCGCCGCCGATGGTCATGCTCGGCGAGGGCAAGCGCAGCACGAACAGATCGCCGCGCGCGAGCGCCACTTCGTCCTGCAGCCGCACCTGCACCCAGGCCTCTTCGCCTGGCCGCAGCTCGTCCCGATCGAGCAGCGACAGCTTGCCCAATGTCTCGGCCGCTCCAGTGTGGAAGCTGACCTCGGCGTTGTGGCGCACTGGTCGGGCGTCGCGAATCAAGCGCAGTCGCGCGTCCACCGCGCGCGTTGGCTTCAGGCTGCCAGGAGCACTCAGCACCTGCCCGCGCCGTAGATCTTCGACGGCCAGGCCGCCCAGATTGACCGCCGTTCGCGTCCCGGCCGGAATCGTGTCCAGCTTCTTGCGATGACTCTGGAGGCCGCGGACACGGGTGTGCAGTGCGCCAGGCTGAACCTCGAGCTCTTGACCCAGCCGCAGCTCGCCATCTATGAGCGTGCCAGTGACCACCGTCCCAAAGCCGGCCACGGTGAAGACACGATCGATCGGTAGCCGCGGTCTGCCAGTGTTGGGCCGCGTGCGTTCCTTTGCCAGGAGGTCCTGGATCACCGCGAGCAACGCATCTAGGCCGACGCGGGTGGTCGCCGAACAGGGGATCATCGGCGCGCCTCGCAACGAGGTCGGGGCGAGAAACTCCTCCACATCCGCCTGCACCAGATCAAGCCATTCGTCGTCCACCAGGTCGCGCTTGGTCAGTGCGACCACGCCGTTCGAGATGCCCAGCAGGTCCAGAATCGCGACGTGTTCGCGCGTCTGGGGCATGATCCCCTCGTCAGCAGCGACCACCAGCAGGGCGATGTCGATGCCGCCTACGCCAGCCAGCATGTTGTGGATGAATCGCTCGTGGCCCGGGACGTCGACGATCGAGACCTCGACGCCGTTCGGCAGTCGCAGCCAGGCAAAGCCCAGGTCGATTGTCATGCCACGCTCTTTTTCTTCCTGCAGACGATCCGGATCGATGCCGGTCAAGGCGTGGATCAGCGTCGACTTGCCATGGTCGACGTGGCCGGCCGTGCCGATGACCCTCATTGCTGCCTCGAAGTTCGGCCGACAAGCCGGTTTCGGCCCAGCTCGCAGTCGGCCGAACTTCGTTTGACAGATTGTCCCAGGGACGCGGTCATCAAACGCCATCATGCCAGGGGTTTTCGGCCGCGGCCCTGCTGACGGCGTCGGCGAGCATCTCGTCCTGCTCGGGCAGGATGGCGCGCAGGTCCAGCAGCACGTGGTCGTCTTCGATACGGCTGACGACAGGCGGATCGGCGCGCCTGAGAGCCGCGGCCAGGCGATCCGGCGAGTCCGTCTGGAGAGATATCGCCCAGCTCGGTTGGGTCTGACCAGGCAGCGAGCCGCCGCCGATCGCCGAGCGGCTCTCGACTGCCGAGGCCGAGCCGCCGATGCGCGCTGCCAGGCGCCGCGCCCGCTGCCCGAGTGCTTCGCACGGGGCCGAGACCATCCGCCACACCGGCACCTCGCGCTCGGCCTCGCCACGCAGATAGTGCACCAGCGTCGCGCCCAGCGCGGCCAGGGTCAGCTTGTCAGGTCGGATCGCGCGCATCAACGCGTGCTTGCGCAGACGGGCGATCTCGACAGCGTGGCCGACGATGATGCCCGCCTGCGGCCCACCGAGCAGCTTGTCACCTGAGAACGCCACCAGCGAGACGCCAGCTGCCACGCTCGCCTGGACCATCGGCTCGCGCGCGAGTCCATAGCGCGCCGTATCCAGCAGCGAGCCCGACCCCAGGTCATCGACCACGGCGAGCTGATGGCGACCGCCGACCTCGACCAGCTCCTCGAGGGTCGGCTGGTGGATAAAGCCTACCTGCAGAAAGTTGGAGGCGTGCACCCGCAGCAGCAGCGCCGTACGTTCAGTGATGGCTGCCTCGTAATCATCCGCGTACGTGCGGTTGGTGGTGCCAACCTCGACCAGGGTGACGCCAGACTGGCGCATGACGTCAGGAATGCGGAACCCGCCGCCGATCTCGACCAGCTGGCCACGCGAGATGATGGCCTCGCGTCCCTGGGCCAGGGCAGACAGAATCAGCAGCACGGCCGCGGCGTTGTTGTTGGCGACGATCGCGTCTTCGGCGCCGGTCAGACGCCGCAGCAGATCGGTGACCAGGTTGTGGCGCGAGCCGCGCTCGCCCCTGTCCAGGTCGTACTCGAGATTCGAGTAGCCCTGGGCTGCGTCGCGGGCCGCGTTCAGGGCCGCCTGACTGAGCGGCGCGCGGCCCAGATTGGTGTGGATGACGACGCCCGACGCGTTCAGGACGGGCCGCAAGCGCGGCTCAGTGGCTTCGCGCACACGCTGCTCGACCAGCCGCGGCAGATCATCCAGAGTGAACGTCCAGCCGCCGTCCCGAGAGGCGCGACGGGCCTCGTCGAGGACGTCGCGCGCGGCTTGCAGCGCCAGATCGCGCGGCAGGTGCTCGAGGCGTGGGTCGCGGAGCAGCCGATCGACG
>VBGG01000592.1:0-1678 GCA_005883405.1 Chloroflexota bacterium
GCTGGTCGGAATAAAGCCGGGGCACAGATTCGCGGCATCAGCCGGATCTAAGAGGACACCGACGGACACCGACGAGCAGCAATTTGAGTTCTAGCGGACCCCTGCGGAGCGGGCTGGACACGCAGGGACACTCCATCAGGACGGTTCGGGACCGTGAGGCCCCGGGGTTCAAATCCCGGGCCCCCGACCAAAATTCGTATTCAAATCGAGGTCTTTGCCTGTTCCGTCTGGCGCGCCGACGTTCTCGATTGGCTTTGCCACGTGCGCGATCTTATCCAGCCAGCGGCAGTTTCAAGCGCCTTAGCAGCAGTGCGTTGACCGCGACCAGCAGACTCGAACCTGACATCGATAGGGCGGCAATCTCGGGGCGCAGAACAAGTCCAAAAGCGGGCTCGAAAACGCCTGCTGCGATCGGAATCGCGATCGAGTTGTAGCCAACCGCCCATCCGAGGTTTTGGCGCTCCTTGCGGAGGGTCGCCCGGCCGATTGTGATGGCGGTCGCGACGTCGAACGGATCTGACCTCATGAGCACTATGTCGGCGGTTTCGATCGCCACGTCTGTGCCGGCGCCGATCGCGATTCCGAGGTCCGCCTGAGCCAGCGCCGGCGCGTCGTTTACGCCGTCGCCGACCATCGCCACCATCTTGCCGGCGCGCTGCAGCTCGGCGATCTTGCTTGCCTTGTCGGCGGGCAGAACCTCGGCCAACACCTCACGGATGCCGAGCTCGCGGGCGATGCGTTCGGCGGTGGCGCGGTTGTCGCCCGTCAGCATCACGACACCGACGCCCTCCCGCTGCAGCGCCTCGACCGCCTTTTTCGACGAGGGGCGCGGAGCGTCGCTGATGCCGACCAGCGCCGAGGCGCGCCCGTCCACCGCAACGACGACGACGGTCCGCCCCTCCGCAGCCATCCTGTCGCGTTCGTTTGCCAGACCGTTGAGGCTGATGCTCTCCCGCGCCAGCAACCTCGCGTTTCCCACGGCCACGCGATGACCATCGACCATGGCCACCGCGCCATGCCCGGGAACGTTCTCAAATTCGGTCGCAGGGAGCGGGGCCGCACCCGCCTGCTCCGCGCGGCGAACAATCGCCTCGGCCAGCGGGTGCTCGGAGTCCCGCTCCACCGCGGCTGCCAGCGACAGGACTTCTTTCTCCGACAAGCGGTCCGTGTGCAGCTCGGTGACCTCCGGTTCGCCTTTGGTCAGCGTTCCCGTCTTGTCCATGACGACGACCTGGACCCGAGCCGCAGTCTCGATCGCGGATGCATTCTTGAACAGGATTCCGCGCCTGGCACCGAGCCCGGTGCCGACCATGATCGCCGTCGGTGTCGCGAGCCCTAGAGCATCGGGGCAGGTGATTACGACCACGGTGATAGCAAAGAGGATGGCCTGACTGAAGCTGCGGCCTGCGAGCAACCAAACGACGAGGGTCAGGGTCCCACCGATCAGCGCGACCAGCACGAGCCAGAAGGCTGCCCTATCGGCAAGCCGCTGACCGGGCGCTTTGGAGCCCTGCGCCTCCCGAACGAGCTTCACGATCTGGGCCAGAGCGGTGTCTGCGCCGACCTTTGTCGCGCGCGCCCGCAGCGTTCCGTTCTTGTTGATCGAGCCGCCGATCAGCTCAGCCCCCGTCGTTTTCGGTACGGGGAGGCTCTCGCCGGTCACGACCGACTCATCCAA
>VBGG01000592.1:1766-3992 GCA_005883405.1 Chloroflexota bacterium
AGAGATTCAGAAGGGCGCGGACCGCGTCGTTGGCGCCGCCCCGCGCTCGCGCTTCCAACCAATGGCCCAGAAGCACAAAGGAGATCAGCACCGTCGTCGCCTCGTAGAACACGTCGCCTCCGCCGCGGAGGGTAATGACTACCGAGTAGGTCCAGCCGGCCACGATGGCTGTTGAGACAAGAACCATCATGTCCAGAGTCCGGGCGCGCAGGGCGCTAACTGCGCCCTCGAAAAAGAACGCACCTGAATAGGCGATCACAGGCAGGCTGAGGACCAGCTGGAAGACGTCGTCGCGCAGACCGAACGGAGCCGGCACGCCGAAATGGAGGACCTGGCGACCGATTGGAGACCAGAGCAGGATCGGCACCGACAGCACGGCCGCGACAAGAAAACGGTTGCGCATGTCCTGGACGGCCCCCGCGTCCATCGACATTCCGGCATGCCCGGCGTGGCCCATTGCCGCGGCGGGGGCGTCCATCATCATGTCGTGGCCTTCACGAGGTCACCATGAAGGGCATCAGCTCCATCGGCATGGTCACGAACGGACGCATCATGTCGCGATCCTCGTGCTCGAGGATGTGACAGTGGTACATGTAGCGGCCGCTGTGGTTCGTGAAACGGACGGCCAACTCAACAATCTCGTGGGGGTTCACGCGAATGGTGTCTTTCAGGCCGCGCTCGTTGTCGTCGATCGTGTGGTCGAGCGTGTCGTCGGGATCGCGCTCAACCACCACCGCCGCAGTCAACGCGAAGTCCTGAATACCCCCCTCGGGGATCTCGTAGCGAATCGGACGGCGGAAAAGGATCTGAAACGGGTCGAGGTGAAGGTGGATCGGATGCGTGTCCCCAGTCAGGTTGATGAGCTGCCAGATCTCGTACTGGCCGAGCATCGGGAAGAAGGTCGTCGCGTCTTCGAAGTGTGCAGCAACGACGCGGTACCGCTCTGCTCTACCGTTATCGGTGACCGTCACGACGGGTCCGTGATCGTCCTGGGCGACGGGCGCGAGCTCGCGCATGGTCAGCATATTTGGCCCGCCCACGAGCTCTCGTTCGACCAGCGCGATGGCCCGGCGCGGCGCGCCCCCAAGATCTTGCGACGAAGGCACTCCGTAGTCCGTTGCGAGAACCTGCGGGATAGTGCGGCGCGTAGCTTGTCCCGCAACCACTCGAAAACGCATCACATACGGATACGCGAGAAGCCCATCCAGGTCGGCAGCCGTCTCAGCGTTCGCGGCGGGGAAGGGTGAGCCGTCGAACGGCGCCTTCGCCGTGTTGAGCAGCGTCAGCTCGCTGCCGGGCTCGAGATCGGAGAAGTCAACAAGCACGTCGGCTCGCTCTGCCGAAGCGAGCACCAATCCGTCCGATGGCACATGAACGGGCCCTCGAAGCAGCCCATGGTCGGTGCCGATCTGCGTGATGCGGTCGAGTTCAGGCTCCCCATCCTTGAACAAGACGAGTCGATATGTGCGGGCGTTGGAACCATTGAGCATGCGTAAGCGATAGAGGGCCGGGCGCACTTCGAGTACTGGCCACACCTTGCCGTTGACCACCGTGAACGGTGGAAAGGCCTCCATCACGCCCGGATCGGTCTAGTGCAGAAGGCGGCCGCTGAGGCCTCCGTTCTCTTCCAGGTCGAAGTTGCGATCCTGGATCAATATCGGGACCTCGAACGGCGGACCTTCGGGCAGTCCAAGCTCGCGCTCACGCTTGTCGCGAATGATCCACATGCCGGCCAGGCCGGCGTAGACGTCGAACCTGGTGACCCCCATCACGTGGTCGTGGTACCAGAGCAGGGCCGCCCGCTGGTCCGTTGTGTAGTGGAAAACGGCGCTTTGACCCGGCGCGAGGAGATTCTCTGCCCAGCCGTCGTAAATCGCAGGCGTGAGCCCGCCATGAACATGCACGACCGCGTGCCCAGATAGGGCGGCGGCGTTGAGGTCTGGCGCTCCCCCGCTCAGCCCAGGGACGCACTGCACCGGCACGCCGTTTGCGTCGGCATGCCCAGGCGCAGCGGTCACAACGACCGGAAGCGGGCCAATCAGCTCGTCATGCCACTCAACGGTGACGGGATGGCCGCGCTCGGCCTCGATCGTCGGGCCCGGGACCGTTCCGTCATAGCCCCAAATCGTGGATTCGGGCATATCTCGGTGGAAACGATGCTGAGCTGCCCGCATGCGGACGACCAGGCGGCCTTCATTCTCGGCCGCGACCAGGCGCCTCGGCACG
>VBGG01000593.1 GCA_005883405.1 Chloroflexota bacterium
GTAGCAAAAGCACCATGCCACGTGTCATCGGGCTCGGTCACCTGGGCATTTTCGTTCGCGACATCGATCGTATGACCGCCTTCTACCGCGATTTTCTGGGCATGCAGGTCACCAAACAGGATCCCGAAGGACGCATGATCTTCCTCAGCTCTGATCCTGATGCGGTGGATCACGAGATTGCCCTCATGCCAGGCCGCTCGGAGGACGATGGGCCGCCGCTGATCCAGCAGATCTCGCTGCGAGTACCCAGCCTGAACGACTTGCGCACCTTCCACCGCAACCTCAACGAACAGGGCTACAAGATCGATTCGGTCGTCACCCACCTCAGCGCCATTGGCTGCTACTTTTTCGATCCCGAGGGCAATCGCACCGAGGTGTTCTGGCTCACCGGACTTCCGTCGTGGGTCATGATCGGTATTCCGATCGACATCGAACGCCCTGACGCCGAGATCATGGCCGACATCGATCGCATCTGGCAACAGACGCGTCACGTGCGCATGGGTGAAAAGCCCGACGCGGCGGCCATCGCGGCCATGGAGCGCGCTCGCGAAGAAGCTCGTAAACCGGCAGTTGTCTCGCGACTCCAGTTCGGCGCCTGACCAGCTGGGGACCTCAGTTGCGGTGCTCGGCTTGCTGTGGCGACGCTGCGGTCACGAGCCGTTGAACTTGAAGAGGCGTTGCGCCGATCGATGCAGGATCTGGTCGATATCCGTTTGCGGCAGGTCCACTCTGGTGATGTAGGCGAAGGTCTCGCCATACGACTCGTAGTCCATCAGATAGGGATAATCACTACCGGTTACGAGGTGGTCGGCCCCGAAGGCTTTCCAGCCACAAAGCAGCGCCGCCTCCGAGCCATGGCCAACGGTGTCGTAGTACAGGCGCCGGGCCGTCACACTCGGCTTCTCGGGCAGGTCCGGATGCTGCGCCGGAACCTGGTTGTCCAATCGCCGCAGCAGCATGGGTGTCGGTCCGCCGAGGTGCGGCACGATGTACTTGATGTTTGGAAAGCGGTACGGAACCCCACGCGCGATGAGCTGCACGACGAGTGCGCAATCTCCATCGAAGCGCCGACTGCCCCGCCCATCTTGTAATCGTTGATCAGGGGCGAGCACAGGCCGTTGAAGGCCGGGTGATAGAACAGAATCGCCCCGCGCCGGTGCATCTCCGTGTACAGCGGCTCGAACTCTTTTTCGGCGCTCGAGCGGTTGAACACGGACAGGCTCATGCTGATCCCGGCCATGCCAAGGTTGTCCAGCCCGCGCTCGATCTCCCGCAGGGCGGCGTCGATATGCGGCAACGGCAGCGACACGTATGCAGCGAAGCGATCGGGATACCGATGCGTGAGCTCGGCGAAGCTGTCATTGCAGACACGCGCCGCCTCGACCGCGTCTGATTCGTTCGGAAAGTACGGGTAGTTCGATGATGGGCACAACACCTGCACCTGGACGCCCGCCGTATCCATCAGCTGCAGGCGGGCCTCGATCTGGTCGGGCTCGTCTGTGGTCGGATGGCGGAAACGCGGCTGTTGCGGTCCGCTGAGCCGCGACATGAGCGCGGTATACCGCTCGGGGTAATAGTGGCAATGTACGTCGATCACAACTGCCTGCACCCCCTTTAATTGCCGGCTGGCCAGCTCGGCGGATGTGTGCCGAGCGGAACTGGTTGACGGAGCCAGGCTGGAGGTGTCTCCGACATCTCCACACATGGCGTCAGATAGGTCAGCCGACCCCACGCCGTGTCCGCGTCGGTGGTCAGCTCGCTGGTATCGCCCAGACCGCTGGCCTGAGCTGGATCGCACGTCGGCCCCAGACGCTGAAACCACATGGCACTCTGGCACAGCGACGCGCGAACGTGGTAACTGCCGCCCTCGCGCGCACGCCGGCCCAGCGCCACCAGTGTGCCCAACGCGGCCAGGTAGCCGGTGGTGTAATCGCAGGCCGCGACCGGCATACGCTGCGGTCGATCCGGTGTGCCCTGGGCGGTGGCCAGGCCCGTCACCGTCTGCGCGAGCTGCTCCCACCCGGGCCGCTCCCGCCACGGGCCCACGTGGCCATAGCAGTTGATAGATACGTAAATGATGCCGGGCCGAATCGCGGCAAGCTGGTGTGGCCCGAATCCACGTCGTTCCAGCGCCCCGGCGCGGAAGCCTTCGGCGAACACGTCAGTCTCGGTCGTGAGCTGGCGCAAGCGATCCACGTCGGCCGGCGCATCGAGGTCGAGGTACGCCGACAGCTTGCCCTGGTTCGTGTCCATCACCCACACCTGCGAAGAGGGCAGGTTCGGTGAGGTGATGTGGAGGACGTCTGCACCGTATTGCGCCAGCGTCCGTGCATGCGTTGGGCCAGCCAGGATGCGCGTCAGGTCCAGTACGCGCACACCGTCCAGCGGTCGATTGCCGGCTGGCACCGGCCGCGGGTCCGAGTCGGCGAGCTTGATGATCTCGACGCGTGGAAGGTCGGCCATGGCTTGTCCCTGCGGATGCGCCGCCCACTCTTCGGCGGAGCGCGCCATCGCGCCGCACTGGCGGTTGGCGGCCAGCGCATCCTCCAGCTCCTGGGCGTCGCGGCGAGCCACCGCGGCGGTGATCTCGGCCCGATCTCTGGAGCAGCCCAGCACGGCCATGGTGCCGGCCGCAAGGTGGGGAAAGTTGCCATGCAGGTGCACCCAGCGGCCATCACGGCAGCGGTACAGGTCCACTAGCGGATTGCCATCCGCCCAGGATGGTGGC
>VBGG01000595.1 GCA_005883405.1 Chloroflexota bacterium
CAATCTCCGATCCGTTTGTAATGTCCGGGTGCCCCTTCAGCATGTTTATGGTGAAGACGACATCTTTGGCGGTAAACGGCACGCCGTCGCTCCACTCGACGCCGTTGCGCAGGTTGACCGTCAGCTGGGTGTAGTCGGTGTTGTACTGGTAGCCCTCGGCGAGCCAGGGGATGAAGTCGTCCCCCAGCATGTTGTAGTAGAAGAGGCCCTCAGTGGCTGCCTGGGTCCAGCCGCTGCGCGAGATGGTTGGTGAGAAGGAATTGAAGTTGCCGAGATCCGTAAAGCCGCCGAAATGCTCACCAACCCAGCCCGGCCATGATGAGCGTGCGGTTGCGCGCAACATCCGTGATGTTCGCCGGCACAGCTAGCGCTGGCCCAGCGGCACGCGCTTCTGCCGATGCCGAGCTGATGGCGAGCAGAGATCCGCCAAACCCTACTGCAGACGTAATGAGAAAACGTCGCCGACTGATCATGCCGTCTACTCCTTCGCCTCAGGTGGCGCAGTGTCCCCGTGACTCCGGTCGCCAGTGTATTCCGATGCCGGCCGGCGTGCACCTACGGGCAACCTGTCGGCGACTGACGTCGTCAAGTAGCTATAGTCCGGCGCCGCCGTCGACGGTCAGCATCGAGCCGGTCACCATCGCGGCATCATCGGAGACGACGAACAGGAAGGCGCGCGCGATGTCTTCCGGCGTCTGAAGTCGACCCAGTGGTGTCGCGGCAAGGCGCCGCTGATAGTTGTCGGGGTTGTCGAGGCTGGTCCGTGCGTCGTTCGGGCTATAGGGTGCGTTTGCCCGCAGAAAGGGCGTGTCGACGTGGCCCGGCGAGACGAGAACGCAGCGAATGCCGTCGCGGGCGTACGACGCCGCGGTCGACCGCGTAAGGCCCACCAGGCCGATCTTGGCGGCGCCGTACGCTGGGCTGGCCCCGCCTGGCCGGATGGAGGCCAGCGAGCCCAGATTCACGATGACCCCGCCTCCAGCACGACGCATCGACGGAATCACCGCCTTGGTTCCCAGGAAGGAGCCGGTCAGGATGGTTCCGATGATGAGCTGCCACATCTCCTCGGTCTGCTCGTCGAAGCTGACGCGGAAGTTGGCGCCCGCGTTGTTGCACAGGATCGAGACTGGCCCATACATGCGCTCAGTTGCGTCCACCGCCGCTTGCCATTCAGCAGAGCTCTGTACGTCCAGCCGTACACCCATCGCCCGCCCGTTCTCCCCAGCGATTGCGTTGGTGACCGCGTCAGCTTTGTCCGCGAACAGGTCGGCCACGCAGACGGCTGCGCCCTCGCGCGCGAACAGCCGCGCCTGGGCGCCGCCCATGCCACCACCTCCACCGGTGATCAGCGCGACTTTACCCTCGAGCTTCATGTCACACCAAACCCATAGTGGCGGTCGATCTCGGCCTGGTATACCGCCAGGCGACCGTCGAGCACCTCGTTGACGCTGACCGCGCGCCCGAGCGTCGCCGACTCGCATATGGCGAATGCCGCGCTCAGATCGAACAGTCCTTCGTTACCGCTCACCTGCGGATCGCGGCGGCCGCCGATCGCGCCCAGAAAATCGACAAACGCCAGTGCGAAGGCATCCTTGAGCCCGTGCGGGAAGAACGCTTCACGCGTCACTGGATCGGCCTCGCTGTCGAAGAGCTCGGTGGCTGAACATGTCGATCCATCGTCCAGGATGAGGGTGTCGCCTTTCAGGCAGCCGCGCGTACCGTAGATCACCCGGCCGTCAGGCAGGCCCGTCGGCGATCCGTGACCGGCCCAGGTGAACGTCAACTGGCCGACTGCGCCCGACGCGAACGTGACGATGGCGAAGAACGCATCATCAACGTCGCAGGCTACCCGCTCGCCAGTCGCGGACAGTGAGCGTGTGGGTTCGAAGATACGCGTGACACCCGAGATAGTGTCGATCGGACCGGCGATATAGCGCAGCTCGTGCATCAAGTGCACCCCGACGTCCAGACTGGCGCCGCCGCCGGCGAACAGCTTGTGATGCCGCCAGGGGGTTTCGGCGACGACTCGGTCGGGCGACCACTCCGGTGTGCCGATGCCCCACCGGGCGATCATCTGGATGGCGCCAAGATAGCCCTGGTCGATCAGCCAGCGCGCGACGCGTGCGCTCGATGCGTAGCGCAAGTTCTCCATCACGCCGAGCGACACGCCCCGCCGCTGGGCCGCCTCCACGATGTTACGGCCGGCGGCAACGCTGATCGCGAGCGGCTTCTGGACCAGGCAATGTTTTCCCGCGTGGATCCCCTTTAGAGCAGCCGTGTGGTGCACGTGTAGCGCGGCCGAAATATCCAGCGCATCGACGGTGTCCGCCACAAGCATGTCTTCGAGCGAGTCATAGACCTCCGCGTCGACGTCGCTTTGAAGATCGGACACGAACACATCGTCGACAGACAGCGGGTCCGACGACTGGCTGCTGACCGGCGGGCGGGGCGCGGGTCCCGCATCCCGCCTCAGGAATGACTCCGCATCGCGTCGGGTCCGCGATGTGATCGCCGTGATGC
>VBGG01000594.1 GCA_005883405.1 Chloroflexota bacterium
CCAAGGCTGCCGGGCGCCAGCGGCAGAATGAGACTGGACACCACGCCGCGATCTTCGTCTGGAAGATAGATGTCCGCAACGGACCGCTGGCTTCGACGTATCGGATGAAGGAGAACACCGGGGATGAAGTACATCATCTTGACCTACGCCTCGCAGCAGGACTACGACGCCATGTCGGGCAAGACGGGCGAAACATCAGCCTGGTCAGCTGAAGACTTCGCGGCTATGGGAGCATTCATGGAGGCGTTCAACAAGCAGCTGGCCGAGTCCGGCGAGCTCGTAGAGACACGCGGCCTGGCCGCGCCGGTGCTCACCAGGCGCGTCCAGCTCCAGAATGGTGTTCCAGTCGTTACCGACGGGCCGTATGCCGAAACCAACGAGGTGCTGGCCGGCTACTGGGTCGTGGAGTGTGAAAGCTTCGATCGAGCGACCGACATCGCCGCTCGCCTGTCGGGATGCCCAGCGCCTGAAGCGGCGCGGGCCAGAGGCGTCGCCGATGTCAGGCCGCTCGCCGAATCCCGGGCAGAACTGGAGATCTGACCCTGCCTGAGTCTGACGCCGAGATCGACCCGCTGGACCCACTTCGCGCGCCTCGCGGCTCGCTTCGGGAGCCCTTGCAGGACTTGTTGCGCCAGCTGGCGCCGCAGGCCCTGAGCGCCGTCGTCCGGCATTACGGCCATTTCGACACGGCCGAGGATGCCGTCCAGGAGGCGCTGATCGCGGCGGCGCAGCAATGGCCGAAGGAGGGCATGCCAGATAACCCGCGCGCGTGGCTGATCACGGTCGCGTCGCGCAGACTGACCGATCTCCTGCGCGCGGAGCAAGCGCGACAACGTCGCGAGGAGAGCGTGTCCCAGTGGATCCTGCCCGAACAACGGTCGGCAGCCCCGGCTGACACGCCGGCGACGCAATCCGACGACACGCTCATCTTGCTGTTCATGTGCTGTCATCCGTCGCTGTCGCCGGCGTCGCAGATTGCGTTGACGTTGCGGGCGGTCGGCGGTCTCACCACCGCGGAAGTCGCCCGCGCGTTCCTGGTGCCCGAAGCAACCATGACGCGGCGGATGAGCCGTGCCAAACAATCCATCAAGGACAGCGGCATTCCGTTCCGCATGCCGCCCGACTCTGAGCGTGCGCAACGGCTCGGCGCAGTGCTCCATGTGCTGTATCTCATCTTTAACGAGGGCTACGCCACCACGTCGGGGCCGAGCCTCCACCGCGGCGACCTCACCAGCGAAGCGATTCGACTGGCTCGCATGGTCCACCGCCAGTTGCCTGAGGAGAGCGAGGTGACCGGGTTGCTCGCATTGATGTTGCTGACCGACGCGCGCCGATCAGCACGCACCGGCCCGCGGGGTGAGCTGGTCCCCATGGCCGAGCAAGACCGCGGCCTGTGGGACGCCGACGAGATCACCGAAGGCGTGGCGCTGATCACCTCTGCGCTACCGAGGGGACCGGTCGGCCCGTACCAGCTCCAGGCCGCGATCGCGGCCGTCCATGACGAAGCGCCGCGCGCCGAGGCCACCGACTGGCCACAGATCGTGGCGTTGTACGAGCTTCTGATGCAAATGTCCGACAACCCGGTGGTGACGCTGAACCACGCGGTCGCGGTGGCCATGGCTCGCGGCGCACTGGCGGGACTCCAGCTCCTGGACACGCTGCAGGCCGACGCTCGCATCGCGCAGGACCATCGGCTCCACTCCGTTCGCGCGCACCTGCTCGAGATGGCCGGCGATCACGTGGCAGCGTGCCACTTCTACGAACTAGCTGCCCAGCGAGCCACGAACCTCCCGCTGCAGCGCTACCTTCGCTCCCGCGCCGCACGCCTCACCCACGACGCCTGACTCCTCGCTCGAGTTTCCGAGATCACGGCGGTCAGTTTCGTAAGTACGTTTTGCCAGCCGTGGCTCGGATGCCTCAGCCGAGACGAGATGACGCGTTTCAGCTTAAGGCCGCCCATGCGGCTTGTCAAGACGGTGCGTATCGTCTCGTGGGCGTAGTATGCTGGACGCGTGGCCACCGCCAGCCGCGCGCCGCTCGCCTCCCGCCGCAGCGACAGGTCTCGGTTGGCGATCGTCGACGCCGCGCTGGCCTTGTGCCGTGAGCACGGTTACGCCCGCGTCTCGATCGAGGCCATCGCCGCTCGCGCCGGCGTCGGCAAGCAGACCATCTATCGCTGGTGGCCTTCCAAAGGCGCGGTCGTGCTCGAGGCCTTCGAGCGCGTCGCGGCGGAGATCCCGGTGCCCGACACCGGTGACGTCGCATCCGATATGCGCACCTTCCTCACCGACGTGGTGAGGCTGTTCGCCGACAACACGTTCGGGCCGCACCTCGGTGCGCTGATCGGCGAGGCTCAACACGACCCGAGCGTCAGAGCCGCGCTGCTCGACCGCTACCTGAGGCCTCGGCGAGCCGCGGTCGCGCAACGGCTGAAGCTGGCACAACAACTCGGCCAACTGTCTGAATCGCTGGACCTCGAGGTTGTTCTGGAGGTGATGTTCGGCGCGCTGTATCACCGCCTGCTCCTCCACACTGGTCCGCTTGACGCAGCGTATGCGCGGTTTGTGAGCGATGTCGTCCTGGGTGGATGCTCAGCCATATCGCCAGCAGGTCGTGAACCCCGTGACCGCTCACATCCAGCCGCGAGCAGGCGAGCCAAACGACACCAGTCCTCTAAACAAATGGAACATAGCCACGAGACCGCTGAGCTGGTGGAGCGACCCTGGCTGGGAGGCACGTGAGCACGTGGTCGATGCCGCGGAACGCGCTGGCGCAATCGAGTACGACCCGCGGGCACTTACGGTCCTTGCTTACGCAGCGCCAATAGAATGCGGCAGTGTCGTGACCAAATGGCTTGACAGCGCGCCCTCGAGCGCCGAGACCAACGCCGAATTGGCTCGAGGTTATGGCAGCGCCGCCGTGGTCATCGGCAG
>VBGG01000596.1 GCA_005883405.1 Chloroflexota bacterium
ATCTCATCAGTGCTCCCGTTCACAGCGGCTGCCGCGTTGCGGACCTATCGTGTGCGGCAGGCCAACGGTCTGAGCGCGCTCAACGCGCGAAGAATCGGGCCGCTGCTCAGGATTGCCATGCTCAGTCTGGATTCCATGCTCAGGATCGCCGCAAGCGCAGACAATTGGACGCGCGTGGTGCATCGCTGCGCCTGGTGCAAGCGCGTCTCTGGCCAGCGGGGCCTGCATCGGCACCAGTCGCGCCTCGATACACCAACGCGGTGACCGCGCCGACCCATCTTCATCGGGCCGAGGTTGGACGGCTTACCGCCTACCGCGTTCGCTTCGATGTGCTCGTATCGCTCAGGAAGGCTTCGGACCGACCGGTGACTGAGAATTATGCGCGCGGAGACTGGAGCGCGTCGTCGCCAGTTGAAACGCCAGGCCAGCACATCGAGGCGGAGCCGCCCAAACCGGTACAGTCAAGGCCGATGAGCCTCCGCGTGCCTGCTTTGCGCATGACGTTGGGCTCAGTGGCCCACGATCCTGGCTACACGAGTTTGCGTCGCGGCCTACGCGCAGGCGTGGTAGTGCCGCCGCTCCTGGGCGCAGCGACACTGCTCGGCCTCGGGCAGTCGATTTCGACATTCCTGGTGTTCGGCGTTATGGCCCTGCTGGTCTTTGCCGACTTCGGCGGAACCAGCCGCTCTCGCGTTACCGCATATGTCATTGCAGCACTGGCAGGCATGCCGCTAATTGTCATCGGTACCCTCGCTTCGGGCAGCGTCTGGATCGCTGTCGCTGCGTCGGCCATCGTTGGGTTTGCACTTTCCGGCGTCGGTGTGCTTGGCGGCTACTTCTTGAATGCGCAAACTGCCTTGATGCTCGCCTTCGTGCTGGCGGTCACCAATGTTGCCTCCATCGATGCGCTCGCCGCGCGTGTCGTTGGCTGGGCTGCGGCCGGCGCGGTGGCTGTGCTGGCGGGCTGGCTCATCTGGCCACGCTCAAGCCATGTGGCGCTCCGGGGTGTTGCCGCTTCGGTAATTCGCACCGTTGCAGCGACTATTGCGGCCCCTGGCCGGGGCAAATCTGGGGAATCGCCACGCCTCGAAGCGGCGGCGCGCCAGGAGTTGGCGATGCTCAGCAGAGGTTTTGTCATCGCACAACGGCGGCCATCAGGCGCGACCCGTCGCGATCGGGCGCTGGCGGAGCTTGCGACCGAGCTCGACCGCGCAGTGACGTACGTGGCGTCGGCAGCGTCAGCCGACTCCGTCGCTGCTACGGAGGAGGCCGCCAGGCTCCGGGAAGCCGTCGTGCGTGCGTTGCGAGCCAGCGCGGCTCTCCTGGAGGGCGGCGGCGACACCCACGATATCGAGCCACTCGTGGAAGCACGCGACGGGCATCGCGCTGCGCTCGATCGCTGGGTGGCGGAACAACTTCAAGCCGGCGCCACACCAGAGCACGTGCTGGACGGACTGACAGCGGCGCATCCGATCCGTCTCATGTCAAGTATGGCCCTGGCCATTGCCCAGAATGCCGAGGTGATCGCCGGTTTTCCAACAACCGGTCCGTCGCGGGTTGCAAGCCGCGGCGGCGTGTGGAACACATTTATGGAGGAGCTCGCGCCATCATCCATCTGGCTGCGGAACAGTCTTCGCACAGCGCTCGGTATTGCCCTGGCGGTGTTAGTGGCGCGCTCGCTGGCAGTACCCTATGCATTCTGGGTGGTCCTGGGTACGCTGTCCGCACTCCGCAGCAACATCTCCGCCACTGGCCGAACTGCGTTCCTGGCGCTGGGTGGCACTGCGCTAGGGGTGCTCATCGCGGTCCCATTCGTCGGCGTCACCGGCGCAGAGCCATGGGTACTCTGGATCGTGCTCCCTATTCTCGTGTTTCTGGCCGCGTACGCGCCGGCGGCAGTGAATTTCGTGGTCGGTCAGGTCGCATTCAGCGTGCTGGTGGTTGTGCTGTTCAACATCCTGGCGCCGACGGATTGGCAGCTCGGTTTGGTTCGCGTCGAGAACGTGGGCCTGGGGCTGGCAGTCAGTGTTGTCGTCGGATTGCTGCTATGGCCACGCGGGGCGCGGGGTCAGCTCCGTTCGGCGCTCGCGGACCTGTATGACGCCGGCGCGAGCCTGCTGTCTTTCAGTTTCCGTCGCTTGCTGACTGATGCTGGCGAACCGGCCGACGCTGTAGATACTGCGCGCAGTACGGCGCGGACTCGAGCGATTCGGGCTCAGGAAGTTTTCGAACAGTTTCTCAATGAGCGGACGCGACAGGCTCCAGGTATCGACGTGTGGGCGACGCTGCTGAGCAGCGGAAAGGGATTGATGCTGATTAGCGATGTCATTGACTGGCTGTTCGAGCATGGATATTCGGCGGCCAGAAGCGGTGCTCCGGCCAGTACGGTCGGTAATGTGGCGAGTAACGCAATCGGGAACATTTTGCGGTTGGCGGAGGAGATCCGCAGCGGGCATCCACTACGAGTCGCAGGCGCGCACGACTTCGCCGTGGAGTTACGGAGCGCAGCGCTGGCTACCTTGTCACAACCAGAGCTGGCTACGTCACCGGCCGCCCTGCGATCCGCTATCGGCCTGGTCTCCACCGCCGACTGGTTGGGTCAGTTGGACAGTCTGCTGCAGGACCTGGACAAGCCCGTGGCCGAAACGTTGGCGGCAAATGCAACACACTGGCGGCGGTAGTGTGTTCGGTGGCGCGGCAGTGGGCGCCATGAACAGCTTATGACTGCGGTCACGTCAAGGCGCTGACGGCGGATGATGCGGGTCACTTGCGTCCGGCGGTCCTGCTGCTAGCCTCAACAGCAAACGGAGGACCACGCAAGACGGACGACCGACGCCTGGTACAAGATCGTGGCGCATACGTCAGTGTCCCACGCGCGGGTAGACGAACAGGCCGCTCCGCTACGAGAAGCGCAGCCAGCGATATGCGGCGCCGGTCACCACGCCGTAGACCAGATGACCCATCAGACTGAGCATGTTTGAGGCGTCCAGGCCGTGGCCGACCATCGGGCCCATGCCGAGCCACGTCGGCATGATCAATAGCGGACCGAGAATCCACCAGACCACCCCATACGCGGCGCCCAGTGCGATGGCAGGAGCCCAACTTGCCGCCCGATGGCCGACAACCGCCCCGAAGACCGCGCCGATGATCGCGCTGAAGAGGAGATGCACCCCCCAACCGAGGCTTGGCACCCCCAACAGCGAGCCAATCATGCCCATCATGGGCGGCATCATCGCCACCATCAGTGCGCCGAAGACCAGACCGCCGGCAATGCCCGCCAGCGCTCCGGCCACTACAGGTTGAGTCCGCCACATTGGTCGGGCAGACACTGACGCGTGTGAAGCCATCACAGAACGCCTCCGTTCACCAGAATGCCCTCAGAATGACCCACTTGTGGTGAGGCGTCCGTAAGCTGCCTTACCAACGCCGCCGGATAGCTCTGTTCAGGATTCGGGCTTTGAAGACAACCGAGGTGCCTGCTCCGTACACCAGATGAGCGCTCAGGTCCTTGGCGAGCGTCGGGAGGTCGTATTCCCACATCGGCTTGTACACCTTCGCGAGCGGCAGGACGACGTAGTCCATCGTCCAGACGATGGTGCCGAACAGGAGCCCCGATCGCACGCGGGGGAGGCGGACCGAGCCGGCAAGAATGCCATACACGCCGCCCCATCCAAGCCCGTACATCCAGTGCATGACGTTGTTGGTGAGCACCGCCCAGCGGGGTGAAAGGTCGCGCTGAAAGAAGCCCTCGAACAGCCGCCTCCCGACTTGCGCGGGTGCTGGTGCTTTCGACCAGTCGTCAAGGCCGGCCGAGAACTCCCAATCCAGGAAACCGCTCTCACCCCCGCCCCGTTTATAGCGATAGAACCACAGCAGGTCCATCGCGACGGTTCCGACAGCGCCCGCCAGTACCCCTCGAATCAGCGCTCCGAG
This sequence comes from Chloroflexota bacterium, assembly GCA_005883405.1. Classification (GTDB taxonomy): domain Bacteria; phylum Chloroflexota; class UBA6077; order UBA6077; family CF-72; genus CF-72. The sequence goes on from VBGG01000596.1 coordinate 3,934, forward strand.
TGGCGTTTGGGGCGCACATACGCGGGACGTCATATCTGGTTACCTCCGATACCTCTGGGCCACTCGGCGGGCGAGCTTGACGACAGGGCTGCGGGCGCCGAGCCGAGCCGTGAACGGCGCCGCCCAGACGCCGGCTGAGTCGGCCCCAAC
>VBGG01000010.1 GCA_005883405.1 Chloroflexota bacterium
GATCATCGGCGCGCCGATCGTCGGTCGTAGGGCTCGACCCAGACGCCTTCCCGCGAGTAACCGCGGACGTGCTGGGTCTTCTCACGGTCGTCGGACTTCATGATCGGACCCGTAGCGAGGCAAAGAAGAGCAACGGCGGTGAGGGTGATCGGCAGGACCGACCGGCGGAAGTGACGGCCAACAGATCGCATAGGGTGGCCGGAATCATAGGAGCCTATCCAGACGTGGGCAAGTGGCTCCTAATCAGATACGGGCTGCGAGCGTGCCCTCACGATTCGCCAGGTGACTGACGCCGCCGACCGTGTGTCCAGACTCGGTTCGTGTTGACACGTTCGCAGTCCCAGAGGTGCATGGTGTTAGCGAGCCGCCGCGATCGCGCGGCGGACGATTGTGGCCGGTGTTCGGCCGCGGACCCGGTTGCCGTGGTGTGGCCGCTCGTAGTTATAGAAACAATGTGCGCGGGGCCACGCTGGTGCCATACACGGACAAACTCTACGCACACAGCGCAAACCTCATGACGCGGAAGTCGCGGTGTTTCTACGGCGTGTTGCTTGGAGTGCTTTTGCGTGTGCTTCCTGGACCGACTCTTAATCAGCGGGTCCAAGGTTCGAGTCCTTGACGGCCCACCATTCACGGCGGGCACTTCCAGAACATTGGAAGTGCCCGCCTGATTTCTGTCAGAGACATCCAGATGTCCTGGCTACCGAAGCCGCCGGGGCGATTCGATGCGAACAACAAGGGTCGGCCGTTGTGCGACAGACTCGGCGTGACCTCGTTGAACTCAGTGCTCACCGGTGGTCCCAGGTTCTCAGGCGCGGACCAGGTCTCATGAACATTCTGACGAGTCGCGACCCAGATATCGGCGAACCCACCTTAACGGAGTGACTAGAACAGGATCTCCCTTCCATCAGCGCGCAGCGTCGGGGCTGCATCGCCTGCCGCCGCGTTGAGCTCGGAGACGGGCACAGGAGCGCCGAGCGTTTCGCCGTCGCGTGTGCTCGGCACGGTCCAGATGTCCTGATTGTTACCGTCGGGGCCTCTACCGAAGTAAAGCGCTGCGTTGGCATGGCCGCTGGCGGTGCTCTCGGCGCTTTCTTCACTCGCACTGCTATTGGCTGCATTGAAGATGACAGACGCGGAGTACTTCTCGTTGGCATACATGACACGAGCCGAAAGAATGGTGATGATCGCCCCGTTCTGGTATCAGATAGTGAACGTTCTCACGCACGTTTGGATTTGGAGCGAATTCATCACGATGCTGTTTAATAAAAAGCGCCGTGCTATTCACGATTTCATGGCGGGGACGATAGTGATCCAACAGCCGGCGACCTAACCTGCCGGTGGGAGGCGACGCGGCCTCTCAGCCTGATCGTTACGCGGCTACACGGGTCAGATGAAGGATTGAGGTGATGGGTCAGGCACATGCGCTTATCAACCTCTTCATAGGTCTGTTCCCGGTCATTGGCGGGTTGGTCCTTGCCGTCGTGATCGGGACCGCGGCGGTCAATCCGATCGGCAGCGCGAAGCTTGCCCTGGCCCTTTACGCGCTTGGATTCGCGCTCTTCCTAATCGCCAAGGTCTCGGTGATCCGATCCGGCCGCCTCGTGACATTCGGCTCACACTTGATGCGATCGCCATACCGCGCGCTGTATCGGACCGGCTACGTACTTATGGTCGCGGGGCTCCTGTTCACCGTCGGTCTCGTCGCCACACGGAGTGCGGAAGCGCTGCGTCACTCTAATCCAACACTGGGGCGATCCGGCCGCGTGCCCGCTGGCGAACCTCGTTGACGTGGACACCCTGACAACCGATTGGCGCGGGTGGCGCCACCGGGTTGACGACGAGACATGACCGCCTGCTGCCGCCGGTCAACCGGCACGTTATGAAGAGACACAAGAGTCAAGAATGGTAGACGCGGGCCGACTCGTCGGTAAAAAGCTCGCTCTGCTGATCGTGGGCGAGGACGAGCAGGGCAAAGACGATGTCGTCGTCTTCACTGGTATTGTTCGCCAGGACGGCAGAAGTCTTATCCTCGAGCGCACCCTGACAACCGATTGGCGCGGGCGGCGCCACCGGGTTGACCACGAGACATGACCGCTTGCTGCCGCCGGTCAACCGGCACGTTATGAGGAGACACAAGAGTCAAGAATGGTGGACGTGGGCCGACTCGTCGGTAAAAAGCTCGCTCTGCTGATCGTGGGCGAGGACGAGCAGGGCAAAGACGATGTCGTCGTCTTCACTGGTATTGTTCGCCAGGACGGCAGAAGTCTTATCCTCGAGCGCGTCGAGGGCCCGTTTGCGTTATTGGATGAGTGGCTAGAACGCGTGCAACCTGTTGACAATGACGTGAGAGACATCCTCCTCGACTCCGATTTTGTTCTTCCTCTTTCGATCGGCAATCTGCCGGGTGGTGCGAATACGGCCGACTTTGAGTCGACGCGCCTTAAATGGCCAAAGCGAGGTGAGACCTGATTTCGAGCGCACCGCAAAACATCATGCTTCAACGCCCGCGAAGGTTTGTCGGAGAGCACCAGTCTCGTGGCGGCGGCGGCGGGTCCGGTCGCATCGCCGGGCATTCGGCAGCGAAGGCCGCGCGAAAGGCGTAACCGCACCCACCTGATGAGACCTGTAACCGGTCCGTCCCCACGGTAGGAACGCGGATATCAGGTGTCAGAGTGTCCTTGGGACATGAAACGGCTATCGGGCCGCCGTTGCCTCGCCACGTCCGGTTGAATAGCAATGCACTTTTAGGTCGCATAGGTTGATAGCGCAGGTCTGGCCCGCCGTTTGCCTCTCGCCCGGGAGGAGGAGCGTTCACCATGCACGAAAGGAGTCAAATGAGTAGGGTCTCGCTGAAAGGCGTGGTGGTTGGCGGGATCACCGATATCCTGGCCACCAACATAGCGGCGCTCCCTGTGGTGTTTTATTCGGTGAGCACCATCGATTTATCGGCAACCCCTGAAGATCAAGTAGTGCGCTTGATTACGTCGTCGCTCCAATCCAGTGCGCGAATATTCACGATTCTCACCGTGTCCGGCAGTATCTGCAGCCTACTCGGAGGCTACGTAGCGGCCCGCATTGCGAAGCGAGGAGTGGTGCTGAACGGATTTCTATCCTCCTTTCTGTGTCTGGCGCTCAGCCTGTATTCGTTACTGTGGGGCACATGTCCGATTCCGGTTTGGCAGCATGTGGCCCTCCTTCCACTCGGCCCAGCATGTGGGGCGATCGGCGGTTATGTCATGACGGTCCAGAATCCTCCGAGCAATGTCAGCTGAGCGCTGGCGTTTAGACCGCTGAGGGAGGGCTCGTGGAGCGAATTACGCAAGTGCTTCTTGCGTTCGGCATCCAGCTTGGCCGCGCGCTGCTGGCGCTCCTGATTCAGTTCGGTGCGCCCATCCTCGCGCTCTATCTTGTCTTGGTAGTCCCCCCGCTGTTCGGCTGTCTCGGTTACTCAGATCGCCCTGGGCCCGGTTGCTACGGGTTGAGCTCTCGCGTCGGGCTGGCAGAAATCGGGCAGCACGCGACGGCCATGCTGTCCTACGCTCTCTTTGCGGCGCGGTTCCTCTGGCCCACTGCCTTTCTCTGCACTCTCGTGGCTCTCCTCACGAAGTGGCGCCCGCGCACGCC
>VBGG01000597.1 GCA_005883405.1 Chloroflexota bacterium
ATCATGATGACCGGTTACTTCAACACGCTGCCCAGAGAGCTCGACGAGGCGGTCAAGGTTGACGGTGGTGGCCCGATGATGGCGCTCTGGCGGATTCTCGTCCCACTGTCGGTCCCGGGCCTGGTGTCAGTGGGCATCTATACCTTCATGATCGCATGGAACGAGTATCTGTTTGCACTCACTCTGACGCGGACCGAGGACATGCGGACGGTGCCAATCGGCATTCAACTGCTCATGGGCCAGCATTCATACCGGTGGAACGAAATGATGGCCATGAGCATCCTGGGATCTCTCCCAGTTCTTGTTCTCTTCCTCGTCTTCCAGCGGTATTTCATCGGCGGCTTGACCACCGGGGCAGTCAAGAACTAGCGCGCTCATGATCTGTACGTCCTCTAGCCAACCGAAGGAGACCCAAGACTGGACGGAGCGGTACGCCGCATGTGCTGCGGATATCAGCAGATCCGCAGCCCAGGCCCCGCTCACGCTCACCGGCTTCAGCGCATGCGTCGATGCGGTTTACACGGTCGATGCGTGCATGCTGGATACGTTGACTCACGTCGCCAGCCGGGACCACACTGGCCTGGAGACCGCTTTCGCCCGGGCGATCCTCGAACGGATCGCTGAAGCACGCGGGGGCGAGCTGTTTCGGAAGTGGGATGAAGGGCCGGCCTGGGCTGAGAACCTGCTGGGTTCCCCCACGCGGCTGCAGGTCGGCGGTACTGGGCCGCAGGCCGCATGGGCGTTGGCGATCCTGGGCGCCCCCAGCGTCCTGGCACTGCGGGACCGCAGCGCTGACCAATTGTCGGTGCTGCACCCCGCGATCCGGATCTGTGGGCCTGACGGCATCACCACCATATCGGACGCCCACTCCGGCACAGCCGCGACGAAGCCGCGCCACTACATCCTCGAGTTTACGGCGGGAACACGCTGGTCGGCCGGCGTCGTGGCGCGGTCCACCCGCATCATCCTACGCTTCGCCCATGACGGGGTCGAGCGCGACGAAGCCTTCGCCAAGCTGACACCGCGGCTCGCCCCAATGGCAGGGGCCGGTCTTGTCTCTGGCATGAACGGACTCCGACCAGGGGACGAGCGGGACGGGTACTGGGTCATCGACCTTGCCCGGCAGTGGCGGAAATCCGGTCTTCCACTGATCCACCTGGAGCTCGCCGAGTACCCCGTCGACCGTCAGCTGGCCGATGTGTGCAAGCAGTTCGCCGGCGTGGCCAGCTCGATAGGTATGAGCCTGTCGGAGCTGCGTGCGTTGACCAGGTCGAGCGCGAACCCCGCCGAGCTCGCGCTGGGCGTGGCCCAGTTGGGCTCGGTCGACCGAGTCTGCATCCATGCCGACACCTGGTCGATGAGCGTGCACCGCCACGACCGGGCGGTGGAGGTGATGATGCTGCTGACGGGCAACCTGATGGCGGCCTCTCGCGCTGCGCATGGAGTCCCGTCTGCCGAGCTTGATATCCACCTGCTCGCCACGTACGCCGACGACTTCCCACGCTCCCGTGACCTCGGCGCGGGCTGGCGCGTCGACTGCGTGCCGAGCCCTTATCTCTACCAGCCGCGAAGCACCATTGGGCTGGGCGACACCTTCGTCGCCGGCACTTTGCTCGCGCATGGCCTCATGGTCGTGGAGGCTTCGCGATGAACCCCGTCTCGACCAGCAGTTATCCCCCGATACCCAACCTTTAGGAGAACAAATGGCCAACGCACTCGACCCCGGCAAGCTGCGCGGTATGCAGCGAGTCACCTCCTCCGACGGCTTCTTCCTGATCTGTGCCCTGGACCACCTGTCCGACTTTGCCGAGCTGCTGGCACCAGACCCTGCCACAGTCTCGTTCGGCGATGTCGTAGCGGCAAAGGACGCGGTCATTCGGGCCGTTGCACCCAGCGTCTCTGCTGTCTTGCTCGACCCGCTCTATGGATTGGGACATCTCGTCGCAACAGGTGCGGTTCCCGGCAACGTCGGGCTGATGTCGAGCATCGAGGACGAGGATTACACGTTTCCGGAGGGCGCCCGAATGACCAGGTTTCGCAAGCACTGGAGTGCGAGGCGGATCAAGATGTCTGGCGCCGATGTCTGCAAGCTGCTGTGGTTCTACCGTCCCGACCTCGACTCCGAGGTCGCCGAGCACCAGCGCACCATCCTGCGGCAATTGGCCGAGGACTGCACCGCGCTCAGCTTGCCGCTCGTTGTCGAGCCGATCTGGTACCCGGTGAACGGTGAGAACCCGAAGAGCGAGGACTGGAAGGCCGCTCGCGTCCGCGGGATCATCGCCTCAGCCGTTGAGGCCAACAGCGTGGGCATCGACATGCTCAAGGTCGAGTTCCCCGGCTACCTGGACACTCCCGCTGGCCGGGAGCTGGCCGCGAGGGCCTGCCAGGAGCTCGACGCCAGCGTCGACGTGCCCTGGGTCATCCTCTCAGCTGGCGTCACCTATGAAGAGTTCAGGGCCCAGTTGCAGATCGCTTGTGAAGCCGGTGCCTCGGGCTACCTCGCCGGTCGCTCGATCTGGCGAGACGCCATCACGCAGCACGCCCCAGTCGCTCGGGCAAACGCGATCGCCGAGGCCCGGGGGCGTCTCGATGAGCTGAATGAAGTCACCCGCAAGTACGGTCGGCCCTTCTGCGCCGTCAAGCCGCTGAACGAGGTTCTGGTGGAGCTGCCGGCTGAGTGGTACCGCGACTGGCACGCCAACGGACAGGGCCCCGCGGTCAGCGCGTCATTGCAACGAGCTCCGCGAAATTCTCCGCCCTCAGCAGCCATCCGAGAGTCTCGCGAGGTCGCCCGTTGAGTGCATCCGGAATCGTGTCGAGGTCCCGTTCGTCTCAGAACTAGACCTGCACACCGGTGTGCAGGACCGGGCTGCGCTCGGGCCTGCGCTGCCCCCGCTTCAAGCACCACTCGTCGCGGGTGACGCGCTGCTCCAGCGCTTCGGACATCACGTCGCGGAATGTGACCGGCGCTGGGCGCCTGGCTCCGGATGCCTACGCGAGCGGCCTCGCACCCCCTTCATGAGCCTGGCGAACTGGAGCGTGGCGGACCGGACCGCGGGGTACGCGGTCCTCCAGGTGCCCAGAACGACCAGCGTCGGGCGACGCATCGGCGTTCCGTTCGGCTCCTTAGTGGAGAATTTCATAAGTTTCGATACCTATGCTGATCTTGAGCCGACCGCCGACTGAGTGAGGCTTATGCCCAGTCGTCGGCCCAAGCGGCGAGGTCGTTGTTCATGGTTTCGGCAAGTTCTTGGAGCGTGCCTTGGTACGGCAGCGGCTCCCAGCGTTGGCGGCGATAGAGCGAGAGTCCATACGCACCCGCGCCAAGTGGAGTCAGGCGAAAGCGCGGATCGGCGCCGTGTTCGTCAGTCCGCCCGACAATCAAGTGGCCGCCTCGCACGATCACACTCAAGCCACGTGTGGCCTGGCCTGCTTCCAGCAGAGTTGCCAAGGTCGGCACTACC
>VBGG01000122.1 GCA_005883405.1 Chloroflexota bacterium
AACGGCGCAGTGCGCGCGACCAGGGATGCCACCCTCGCCCAGCAGGCCTACCTGCGTCTGAAGGAGCGCATCGTCAGCCTTGCCCTGCCGCCCGGCTCAACGATCCATGAAGCCGAACTGCAGCAGGAGTTCGGGGTCGGGCGAACACCACTCCGTGACGCCCTGCAGCGCCTCGCGCACGATGGCATGCTTCGGATCTACCCGCGTCGGGCGATTGTCGTGGCGAAGCTCGGCCTGTCGGAGATCCGCGAGCTCTTCGAGGTCCGCCTGGCGCTCGAGCCCGCGGCGGCAGCGCTCGCCGCCTAGCGCATGACGAAGCCTGACCACGAGGCATTGCGCGCACTGCGAGTAGAACTTCGCGACAGCCGCACACGGCCCGACGCCACCCAGTTCTTGCGTGCCGACCAGGTCTTTCATCGGGCGGTGGCGGATTTTGCGCAGAACGCGCTGCTTGCCGAATACATGGACCACATTCAGACGCTCAATCTGTGGATGTGGAACACGTACTTCGAGACCCACGGAGTTCGGCGGCACGATCTCTTCGCCCACGAACCCATTGTTGAGGCACTCCTCAACGGCGACGCCGCTGGCGCTGAAGCAGCAATGCGCGAACACATCGCGAGGTCGAACGAGCAACTCCTGGCGGGATTCTTCGGGGCAGGTGGCTGACCACGAGTACGGAGGTAATGCACGTCCATGGTACGAGAACCCACTGATAGCGCTCGTCGCACCATATGACCCGCTCGCGATGGAACCCGCGGTGCGATTCGAAGGACCGAGTCTGGCGCATCTCGCCGGCACCGATGAATGTGGATGTGACGTTCTGAGCCGACTCATTTACGGGGCGAGGATCTCGCTCGAAGTGGGTGTCATTTCCGTTGGGATTTCGCTTGTGATCGGGGCCATTCTCGGATTGGTCGCTGGCTACTACGGCCAAATGGTTGACATGCTGATCCGTCGCTTGATGGACGTTCTGTTCGCGTTTCCTGCGATTCTGCTTGCAATCGCATTGATGGCGATGCTGGGTTCGGATATCCGCAATGTGATGCTCGCGATTGGGATCGTCAATGTGCCGATCTTCATGCGGGTCGCGCGTGCGTCCACGCTGACGGTGCGGACGACACAATACGTAGAGGCTGCCCGAGCGTCTGGAGCCCGCGATCTCCGTCTGTTGGGGCGCCACATGCTGCCGAATATCGCGGCGCCAAGATTGTGCAGGCGACGCTTGCCTTCGCGTGGGCGATCATCGCCGAGGCGGCGCTCAGTTTTCTTGGACTTGGAACACAGCCGCCGACTCCTTCCTGGGGAATCATGTGATATTCGCGGGAGCCGCCATCAGCCTGGCTGTGCTGAGCCTGAACATCATGGGCGATGGGCTGCGCGACGCACTTGATCGGCGCATGAAGCTGGAGTAACAGGCTCCGCGAGTGGCTGCCCTTGATCTGATCCTTCGCCGTGGGCGGATCGTCACTGCGACCGAGACCGCCGATGCGGACGTCGGAATCGCGAGAGGCAAGGTCATGCAGATCGGCGGAGACATGCGCGCCGAACGTGAGATCGATGCGCAGGGCATGCTCCTGCTACCTGGGGGAGTTGATGCGCACGTGCATCTGACGAACCCAGGCGGACTGGGCATCAATTGGGTTGATGACTTCACCAGCGGTTCCGCCGCCGCGCTTGCCGGAGGCGTGACAACCATGGGAAACATCACCTTCCCGCGCGTTGGCGAGACACTGATCGACGCGCTGGAGCGCGAAACGGCCCTGGCGAACGAGACGGCCATTGCCGATGTCTTCCTGCACCCGGTGCTCGGCTGGGCCGGTGCATTCGACGCCACAACGCTTGACGACTTACCCCGGCTACTGGATCACGGGACCAGCAGCATCAAGTACTTCATGTTGTTTCCCCACTTCGACAGTCAGGTTGATGGGTACATCGAAGCAACGCGGCGTGCTGGCGCCCACGGGCTCATCACCATGATCCACTGCGAGGACGCTCATCTGATCCACGACGCCGAAGCCCAGCTGGCCGCGGCTGGCAAGACGGCGGTGCGCTACTACGGGGACGCTCATCCGGTGATTTCTGAGGTGGTGGCCACGCAGCGCGCTGTCGCCATTGCCGAGGCTACCGGAGCGCCGATCTACATTGTTCATCTGTCCTCGCAACGGGCGCTGGAGGTGTGTGCTCAGGCTCAGGCGCGCGGCGTCCGCGTGTACGTCGAGGTACGTCCGTTTTATCTGCACCTCACGCGTGATCGCTTCGATGAGCCGGACGGAGCCAAGTACGTGGGTAATCCACCCTTGCGCGAGCAGTCGGATGTCGAGGCGCTGTGGTCGGGCCTCGCGCAGGGGACGGTGCACACGGTGTGCACCGGGACCAGGGCTTGACGGTGTCTACCGCGCGTCCGGGCGCCGAGAACCTGCAGATGATGGTGCCCATGCTTTACTCGGAGGGTGTACGCACCGGTCGCATCTCGCTGAGCCGACTCGTCGAAGTGGTCTCGACCAACGCGGCGAAGCTATTCGGGCTGTATCCGCACAAGGGAACCATCGCCGTGGGCAGCGATGCCGACATCGTGGTCTTCAACCCCACACTCGCCAGAACCATCGATCCGTCGATGATGAAGTCCAACGCCGACTACAGCGTCTACCAGGGCTGGCAGGTGACCGGCTGGCCGGTGCTCACCCTTCGCCGCGGCGATGTTGTTTTTCAGGAGCCTGACGTGATCGGACGCCCTGGTACCGGCCAGGTGGTGGCGGCCGGCGCGACGCAGCCACTCTGATCAGCGCTGGTTACTGCCTGGTGCGGTGCTCATGGACCAGGAGCTCAGCCAATCCATCTCCGAGCAATGAGAAGCCGACCGTTGCCAGCGCAATCGCGATGCCGGGGAACACCGGATACCACCACGAGCTGGAAATATAAGCGCGCGCGCCGCCAAGCAACAGACCCCACTCCGGCGCCGGTGGCTGCACGCCGAGCCCGATGAAACTCAGACTTGCAACCGCGACCAGCGCATAGCCGAGATCCTGAGTGACCCGCACGTTCAGCTGCTCGATCATGAGTGGCACGATGTGGCGGCGAACGATGTATGGCGCGCTGGCGCCCAGCGCCCGCGCGCCCTCGACGTGCGGACGCTCCTTGAGTCCGAGCACCATGCCCCGTACCAGCCGGGCGTAGCTCGGCCACCACACGATCACGAGCGCGCCGACCAACGGTCCGATGCCACGCCCGATGGTGGCGGCGATGGCCATGGCGAGGATGAAACCAGGAAGCGACAGGAATACGTCGACAATTCGCATCATCAGCTCGTCGATGCCACCACCGGCGAAACCGGCAGCGGCACCGTAGATGGTGCCGATCGCGGCGCCGGTCGCGACGATCGCCAGGGCCATGCCGAGCGAATAGCGGGTACCGTGCACGACGCGCGTCCACAGGTCGCGCCCGACCTCGTCCGTGCCCAGCCAGTGCTCAGCGCTGGGTGGCCGAAACTGCTGTGCCACATTCAGTTTGGCAGGGTCACCGCTCGCGACCACCTCAGGGATCAGAGCAAACAGGACGAACACCGCGACAAGCAGTCCGCCAACCGGTAGCGACAGGCCAATCCGACGCAGGCCAGAACGACGCTGAACGCGAGGCAGCGAAACTGTCATCGTCGGCGCGGATATCTGCGTTGATGTGCTGGCCAATGCGGTTCGGCCGCCCTAACGGAGTTTGATCCGCGGATCCAACACCGGATACGTCAGATCCGTGATCAGATTGACGACGACGAAGAAACACGAGAATACAAGCGTCAAGGCCATGATCGGGGAATAATCGAGTCCCTGGAACGACTCGTACGCGTACAGTCCAATACCGGGGCACTGGAATATCGTCTCCACCAGGATGATCCACGCAAGCAAATAGCCCAACTGGATACCCAGCATGCTGATGACGGGATTGAGCGCGTTCTTGAGGACGTGCCTGAAGAGAATGGTTGATTGTTTCAGGCCTTTCGAACGCGCAGTCCGCGCGTATGCCTGCTGCAGCTCCTGCAGCATGGTTGCTCGAGTGAGACGTACGCCCACCGCAAGCAGACTCAGTACGATTGCCGTGACTGGCAGGATCAGGTGCTTCAAGACCGCGAGAAATTGGTCCGAGTCAGCGGCCAGCAGACTGTCGATGGTGAAGAAGCCTGTTACCAGTGGCGGTGGCGAGGCGCGTACATCAAGTCGCCCGCCAGAGGGTAACCAACCAAACCGAGCAAAGAACACGACCTGCAGGATCATTGCCAACCAGAACACCGGTACGGCCGAGGTCAGCATTGAACCCGTTCTAATCAAGGCGTCGGTCAGGCCACCTGGTCGCATGGCCGCCATGACGCCCAGCGGAATGGCAATCAGGACGTACAGCGCGAAGCTGATCAACATCAACTCGAACGTCAAGTCGAGACGTGCGAGGCCTTGCATATACCGCTCGTACTGCACCGGCAACGGCTCATCCAGCCCCATGACGCGTCGGACCTCCGCGACCTGCTCCGTCGTCGCGCCCAGGCCGGCGGCCATGACGACCGGGTTGGCGGGCACGACGCGAGACAGCACGAAGGTGATCACCGTGATCAGCAGCAGGATGAGCACCGTCCAGCCGAGTCGGCGCAGAACGTACATCAACATCTACGCGCTCCACCGCCGCCGCGATGGCTCCGCCGAACGCGCAACGCGCAACGCGCAACGCATAACGCGCAAGGCGAAATTCATCAGTGCGCCTTGATACGGATAGTCTTGAAATTCATCGACCACCGGTAGTCGGTCGATTGCATGACGTAACCCTCGACGTAATCCGGCACGGCGACGAGTGTCTTGGGTCGACAACCCCAGACACATGGCGCTTCGTCTCGAATCTTGTGCTGGATGTCGTGCAGCTGGGCCTCGCGGTCGGTGGAGTCCAGGGTAACTTTGATCTTGTCGATCGCGGCAACAATGTCTGGGTTGTTCCAGCGTGCCATGTTGAAGAAGTTGTCCGGATAGTAGAACGCCAGAAACTGGGTGGGGTCCAGCGTGAATGGGCTCTGAATCAGATTGGTGAGGTTCGGTGCTGTCTCGGGCTTGGAGTACAGCTCAGTCCACTGTGAGTATGGCATTTTGCGAATGCTCATCTTGACGCCGAGCGTGTTCAGCGCGTCCTGCAGAATCGTGGCACCGGCTTCGAATTGATCGCCGCCGGTGCCGGCCAGAGCAAAGTCGAGCTGCAGCGATGACGGATCAACGCCAGACTGACGGATAAGATCGCGCGCCTTGTTGAGATCCTGCTGGAACGGCTGCAGGTCTTTGGCCCCACCAGCATAGTCTGGCGGAATCGGACCCGTCGGCGTCACCGCGTGACCCTGGTAGTAGTCGATCATCGCCTTGTAGTCAAATGCGTACTGCATCGCCTGCCGCAGTTGTTTGTTATCGAACGGCGGCTTCAGGGTGTACAGGTAGAAGATCGGCTCGGTGTCGAACGTGGTGAACTCGCCGAGGTGGAAGTTCGGCAGCTTGCCGACACGAAGCGCTTCAGAGGCCGGCCACTGATTGATCAGGTCCACTTCGCCGCGCTCGATCATCTGCACCCGCGGGGCGGTTTCGGCGACAACCTTGATGATGATTTTGTCAATCGATCCAGGCTGCCACTTGCCCCACCAGGTCTCGTTCTTCACCAGCGTCATCTGCGCGCCGTGCTGCCAATTGTCGAGCTTATATGCACCCGAGTCGACGATGTTGTCTTTCAGGAAATCCTGGGACCATGGATCGCTCGAGGTCTGGTGCTGCGTGATGGCCTGGCTGCTGACGATGCCGACTTTCACCAGGTGTGCTGGCACGTAGGGGTCCGGCGCTGAGGTTGTGATCGTCACCGTCATTGGATCGGCAACCTTGACTTGCTGGAAGTTCTTGATCAGGTAGGCCGGTCCCTGCTTCAACTCCAGCGTCCGATCCAGGCTCAGCTTGACGGTGTCTGCGTCCAGCTTCGAACCGTCGGTGAACGTGACGCCATCGCGCAGGTGGAACGTGTGGGAGAGCCCGTCAGGCGAGACGTCCCACGATGTCGCCAGCCACGGGATGACCTGCTGCTTCTCCTCATCGATCTCGACGAGCGGTTCGTAGGTATTCCGACTCGCGGTGAAAGACCAGAAGTCGACCACCAGCGCCGGGTCGATATGCGCCACGTCGGAGCTGTCGGCGTACACGAAGGTGACCGGTGCTTTGGCATAAGCGGCGGACGTCTGGGTCTGCGGCGTCGGCTGAGCGGGCGTCGCGGCTGGTGCGCTGGTGGCGGCCGGCGCCTGAGTCGCGGCCGGTGGCGCGGTGGCGGAGACGGCTGGTTTGGCTGCTGCCGACGTTGGCGGCGACGCTGGAGTTGCCGGCTGACACGCGTCCAGGAGTCCAACCACCGCTACGGCGTTGGCGAGTAGCAGGAATCTGCGGCGCGAAATCGGACCTCGTGCGGTGTGCATGAGTCATCCCTCCTTCGTTGTGAGCGCTGAGCTCGCTCGAGCTGCCTGGAGTATCTGTTCGCACAGGGCTAGCGCGGCGAGATCGGCTCGGATG
>VBGG01000598.1 GCA_005883405.1 Chloroflexota bacterium
GTGGTGATTATTGGCCCGCGATAGATGAGGGGCTCACGCGAGCGCGAGGTTCGTGTGCGCGAGCGCCGAAGGCGTCCGGCAGCCGACAATCGCCGGGGCTTGCTAGACCAACTCGTCGTTCTCGATTGCCGCCACCATGAACAGCGCGAAGTCCACGCGGCGTGTGACGTTGCTGTCCAGAACGGGATCGCCCACATGCCGGCTCCACACGGGTAGGCCCTGGCTTTCGCCCTCTTCGAGGTCGCTGCCGCGCACGACAGTCCACCGCGTATTGCTGGCGAAAATCCGGCGGCATGCCTCCACCTGGTCGTCAAGGTCGGCGAAGCGAGCGAGACGCGCGAGCGGGCCGAAGACGTTCACGATGGCCTTGAGCTTCCTCGAATAGACGTCCTGGCCGTCACGTGAGATGTGCCACCCACACGAGAACACGAGGCGCGCCCCAGGACGTGCATAGTCGAGCACCGCCTGGGCCGTTCCCGTCGAGTACCCATGGACACCTCGTGGGACGAGCACCGTGAGCACCCCGTCGCATTCCGCGACCGCGCGCTTGATGACCTCGCGGTCGTCTGTCGCGCCGGGGATGACAGTAATGCGCCCGTTGAACCGGTCGAGCTTTTCGACGCTGTGCTCACGGCACACGCCAACCACCTCGTAGCCTCGATCCAGCGCGTGCTGCACCATGTACTGGCCGAGCTTCCCAGAAGCCCCGATGATGCAAACCTTCATGGACATTCTCCCGTGGTGCGCGCGAGATGCTGGGCTTCGAGATCGCCCGGTGCCGCGTACTCGTCATGTCTGATGGACTTCATCACCACCGCCTGAGCCTTCACTTCCTTCGACGTGCTGTGCTTCGACTACGTGTCGCCATTACTGTCTTCTTGCGCATACACTGTAAGCGTGACGGCGTTACGGTAACAGTGTAAGCTCTTTGTTGTCAATGGGTTTGACGCAGGCAAGATGCTGGGAAAGGTGGATAGCGTGGCGACGAGAGCGAACCTGAGAGCGGAGCGTCGCGTACCCCTGAGCCGTGAGCGAGTGCTGCGCGCCGCCTTCGACCGTACCGATAAGGATGGTGTCGAGTCGCTCAGCATGCGCAAGCTCGCCCAACAGCTGGGCGTCGAGGCGATGTCGCTGTACCGCCACGTGCGCAACAAGGGCGATATCGTGGACGGCATGGTCGATCTCGTGTTCGCCGAGATCGGTCTGCCGCCAAGCGGAGTGCACTGGAAGACGGCCATGCGCCAGCGGGCGATCTCGGCCCGCGAAGTGCTCGCGCGCCACTCCTGGGCAATCGGCTTGATGGAGTCGCGCAGCACACCCGGGCCGGCTACGCTCCAGCACCACGACGCGGTGCTCGGCTGTCTACAAGACGCAGGCTTTTCGATCGCGCTAGCCGCTCACGCGTACTCCCTCCTGGATAGCTACATCTACGGATTCGCTCTGCAGCAGGCGAGCTTGCCGTTCCAAACGTCAGAGGAGGCCGTCGAGGTCGCCGACAGCATCCGCCGCCAGTTCCCGGTCGACGCGTATCCCCACCTCATGGAGATGGCCGTCAAGCACGTGTTGCAGCCTGGCTACGACTACGCAGACGAGTTCGAATTCGGGCTCGATCTGATCCTCGATGGGCTCGAGAGTGCCCAGAACACGGCCTGACGCCGGTTGGTGACACACACCGAAGGAGCACAAACATGGAACAGATCCACAGCGGGCCGATGGCCGCTGGTCACCGGAGGCAGCGGAGGCATCGGAAGAGCAACCGCGCTGGGCCTGGCCAGGCTGGGTGCGCACCTCGCGATCACCGGCCGCGACCGCGCGCGTGCCGAGGACGCAGCTCGCGAGATCCGCGCTGTCAGCAGCGGGCCGGTGGACGTGTTCGTTGCAGACCTGTCCTCGCAGTCGGAGGTGCGGCGCCTCGCCGACGAGGTACTCCAGAGCCTTGCCCGGATCGACGTGCTGGTCAACAACGTCGGGGGCTACTGGAACACCCGGCACGTCACCGCGGACGGGCTCGAGCGCACGTTCGCCCTCAACCATCTCGCGGCGTTCCTGCTCACCAGCCTGCTGCTAGATCGGTTGAAGCAAATCGCACCGGCCCGAGTTGTCACGGTCTCCTCCCACGTGCAGGCCATGGGGCGAATCAACTTCGACGACCTCCAGGGCGAACGGTCCTATTCCGCAGCGCGGGCTTACAACCAGTCCAAGCTCGCCAACGTCCTGTTCACCTACGAATTGGCCAGGAGGCTTCAAGGCACGTCCGTCACGGCCAATGCGCTGCACCCCGGCGTGGTGCGCACATCGTTCGGAGCCGAGGACCCCGGCCTCATCCAGCGACTGTTCACTCCATTGATGAGGCTTTTCCTGAAGAGCCCGGCGCAGGGAGCGGCCACATCAATTCACCTGGCGTATGCTCCCGATCTCGAGCAGGTGACGGGCCGCTACTTTGTCGGCTGCACGCCCAAAAGATCCTCCGAGCGCAGCTACGACAAGACCGCGGCGGCTCTACTCTGGCGGGTGAGCGCCGATCTGGGACGGAGTGAGTGGGCGTCCGACTGCCGTGGCCGACACTCTGCTTGCGTTTCGCGGTACTCCCAGCAGTTAAGACGTGGCCGCCTGGTTTCTGAATTCGCACGAGCGTTCCACGGATCGGAACTCAAGGAGCGAAGGCTCCTCTCGCTGCCGCCGCGATCCGTCCCCCAGATATGACGCGGCGAGACGTCGTGGGATGCTGCATACGGACACCTCGTGCCGCGTTCGACCCAGCGCACACCCGCCGCCTGCAGTTTCTCTCAGGTGCGCGTGACTGGACACGGACGCTGCTGCGGGTACGTGTCCATGTGCAGTCCGCGTCTGGGACGCTAACCGGAGCATTGGATAATCCGAGCATGAAATATGCGCGGCCGCTTGAAGCCGGCGTGGATCTCTCGCCACGCGGTATATCCACATCACGCCGTTGTCGATCTCGCTTCGTCAACGCCTTCTCGCGAGCCCGCGCAACCATGCGTGAGCGGCAGCCTTACGACGAAGCGGCTGCCTCCGCCCGATGGAAACTCGGCGGTGATGTGGCCTCCGTGCAACTCGACGATCTCGCGGCTGACGTACAGGCCCAGCCCGAGCCCACTCTTGTGGCCATTGCCGTGGGCCTGGTAGAAACGCTCGAATATCAACGACCGGTTCTCTGGCGGTACACCCGGCCCGTAGTCGCGGACTGCAATTTCGAGCGCGTCATGCATCGATCGGGACACGCCGACCTCGATGGCGCCGCCCTCCGGGCTGTACTTGATGGCATTGTCAACCAGGTTTCTCAGCACTTGCTCGAGGCGCAGCGGATCGACCTCGGCCTCGAGGAAATGTGGCGCGGCGAGGGAGATAACGTGGCCGTCAGCGCGCGCGCGTGCGTCGGACACGACCTGCTCGACGACCGCCACTACATCAATCGTTTGGCGGTCCAGCTGCAGCTTGCCGATCTCCAGTCGCGAGACATCAAGAAGCTGATCTATGAGCCGATTGAGCGTGTCCGATTGACGTGCGATCGCCCGCAGCGCCTCGGTGGCGCGCGTCAGCTCAAGTTGCCCGCCGCGGTCCAGCCGGCGTAGGGCCATCTGGGCTTGCCCCTTGATCGTAGCGAGCGGGCTGCGTAGCTTCGACGCGCGTGCCTGCTGCTCGCGTGCCAGCAACTCCTCTCGCCTCCGCTCGAGCTGCCTGCGCTCCGAGATGTCGCGCGCGATGGCCGATGCGCCGACCAGGCGACCAGCGGCGTTCCGGATCGGCGAGATGGTCACCGAGACGCTAATCCGCTGACCGTGCTTGGTGACTCGCTCAGTCTCGTAGTGGTCGATGCGCTCCCCGCGCTTCAGTTGCTCCATGATCGCAGGCAACTCGTCGGGCCGATCCTGAGGAATCAGCAGCGAGATCGGACGCCCGATGACCTCAGCAGCGGTGTAGCCATAGAGTCGTTCGGCCCCACGGTTCCAATCCGTGATGATGCCCTCGAGGCTCTTGCCGATGATCGCGTCGTCGGACGATTCGACCATCGCTGCCAAACGGAGCGCGGCCATCTCGACGCGCTCGCGCTCGTCAACCTCGGCTTCGAGCGACGACGCGCGCTGCTGTAGCCGCGCAATCTCGCGCAGGTGCGCGTCCGGGGTCTTCAGTGCGGAGTAACTCTCAGTCGGGATGACCAGGGTGTGCTCCGCGCATACGTCGCCGAACACTGCTTCGAATGCTGTCCCGCCCAGAACGTTCACCGGATAGGCACACAGGAGCGAGAACGGATGTACCCGCCGCAGCGCGTTCCACTGCGACTCCAGCTGGACGGCAGCAGCGTGATTTCCCTCAGCTGCCAGAAGCGCGACCATCTCCCCAAATGCGCGTATCGGACGGCTACCCTCCGCCGCGCGCGCGACAATGGTCCCGATGACTTCCTCGAAGCGCGCCGGCGAAGGCCTTCCATCGGCCATGATCAGGGCGAGTGTCTCGGCCGCGTCCAGGGCGAGATACTGACCGCCAGCACACGCGGTGTCCAGGTCCAGTCCGTCCGACCGAAGTCCTTCCTCGACCTCAGCACGGTGTGCCTCGGTGATAACGGCGATCACTTCCGCCCCCGCGCGTAGTCCCGCCCCGACGTACTCGACCACCGTCTCCACCAGGACCGCATCGGCTTCATAGAACTGCACCAGGTGCTCTGATGGCCCCATCTCTGGCCAGGTCGACCGTGGCGGACGGTCGGGATCGATGGCGTCCTCGGTCATGCGGTCCGGCACGATCCGCAGGCGGGACTCGAGTACGAGCCGGTCCAGGTCCTCGCGCCTGATCCGGGCGGTGCGGTGCCCGAAACGGGCGACCGGTAGCCGGCCGGCGCGCACCCAGCGCCAGATGCTCATCCGGCTAACCCCAAGCAGGCCTGCCGCCTGGGAAACGCTGTAATAGCTCTGTGCGTCGGCGGCTGGTGCCAACGCGTCAGTTTTGGGAAGAAGC
>VBGG01000599.1 GCA_005883405.1 Chloroflexota bacterium
GGCAACGTCTTTTCGGACAGTACCGTGATGAGCGCATCTTGCACGTCCGACGGGATGCGCGTCAGCTCCTCGATGCGCGCAATCCGGCCGGACTGCATGGCCAGCATGATCGGCGACGCGACGATGGCTCGCGTCGATGGACCTTCGGCCAGCAGCAGTGCGTAGTTCCAGCCGTAGCGAATCGTCTCCTCGGAGGTACCCGCCGTGCCCTGCACCAACAGCCTCGAGTCGCCGGAGATCGCTGCCGCCAGGTGCTCCGCCAGCCACGATTTGGCGACTCCAGGCAGTCCGAGCAGCAGCAAGGCACGATCGGTGGCCAGCGTCGCGACCGCGACTTCCACCAGGTGCCGATCGCCGATGTATTTCGGGCTGACCTCGAAGCCGTTGGCGAGGCGTGTACCGAGCAGGTATTCGGTGACGGCCCACGGAGACAGTCGCCAGGAGGGAGGACGAGCGCGGCTGTCGACTGCTGCGAGCTGCTCGAGCTCCTCGGCGAACTCGTCCTCGGCGTGGCGCCGAACGACGTCCAACACCGGGTCAGCCGAGCTCCGTACGCATGGCATGGCGGTACTCGAGCGTCTCTGCCAGCCGATCGAGCGATGGACGTGCCCAACCGAGTTGGAGCTGGAGCTCCGCCTCGAGCAGCCCCTCCAGCTCCGGCAGCACGCGCGGCTCGAGTCGGAAATGCGCAGCCTGGAGCAGCTGCAGCGCGGAGTACTGCCACCTCGCGATCAGCCGTGGCAGCCTGAGCACGAGAAAGCGACTGAAATCCTCGCTCCACGGATCGCTGCGCGCGTCGGGAAGACCGGCGATCGCAGCCGGGCCGAGCTCGATCAGACGACGCAAGACTGACTCGGCCTGATGCGGCTGGAGCGCGGCAAACAGCGCCGGTGCGTCGAGCGGCAGTGCCTCCTTCGTTCTGGCACGCAGCACGAGCAGCTCGCCACACCAGTCATCGTCGGCGTATGCGTCGGCCGCCTGGCCGAGTCCGGCCAGCAGCGGTCCATACCAGTCGGTATGTCGAATTGCGGCGATCATGCTCGTCGGCCAGATTGATGGGGGCGTGAACGCGAGCACCTGCTGCAGCAGCCAGGCAGCCATACCAATGCCTTTTGGCGGCAGCGGATCGAGCCCATCCGCCAGCCACGCGGAGTCTGCCGCGGTGGGCTCGTTGATGTGGAGCCGAGGAGCCTGAGGCGACCCCGAGTCTACGGTGAAGACCTGGCGGGCGCGCTCGGTCCATCGGACGCTGAAGCCCGAGCCTGGAATCCGCCGTATCAGGTGGAGGGCTGTCTCGCGGACCTCCTTGCGCGAATCGCTGATTGCGCTCCAGAGAAGCGGCTCATCATCGGCCGATAGACCAGTGGACAGAGCATCGAGCAAACTGGCGCGCGACTCGCCGCGTTCGGCGGACCACGCGTTCAGCAGCAGCGCGCGTCCCCTGGCCGCATTCTGCTGCCGGATGCGTCGCAGCGCATGGGGCCGGTCGTCGCGCCCAGCAGAGGCGAAACCCTCGTCGGGGTCTGGCCAGGCCGCGAATTGCCAGTCAGGGTTGAGCCTGGCCAACCAGGGAAGACGCCGGCCACCGGCGGCAACGATCAGGTCGCGTATGTCGTCGTCTGCAGTGCGCGCATTCTCCAGCAAATCGGGCAGGCTCAGGTGAGGCGCACGCAATCCCCGCTCCACCACCAGCCGCAGCCATTCCGGTAGCAGCTCGGGTCTGAGGTCTAGGATCTCGAACAGTCGGCAGGCGGCTGGCGGCGGTACCTCGGGCTGTGTTTCGGCTTCCGCGGAAGCCAGCGGCGTCCGTACAACGGCCCGTTCCAGCGGTCGACCCGCGAGCCGGCGGAGGCCTTCGTAGCTGGCGCCACGCAGCAGACGGTTCTCCGCGGAGGTGTCCACGGTAGGTACCACGGCCGGGGGATCCTGACGCGACGTGCCGGCGAGGGCAGCCTCGAGCAGTTCCGAGAAACTCACGCCGCGGTGACCTCCGGGAGTAGAACCAGGCGCTCACCGACCAGCGTGCTGAGCGGCCGGAAGCTGAACCCGTCCCACTCGCCGAACAGATCCAGCGGCGCCCCACCCGACAGCGCCAGGAGGTGCCAACCGGCTGCACCCGCCAACCGCAAGCCCGCATCGTGCTCGTCCCGCGCCCACCACGATTCGTGCGGGCCACGTTGTATGACCATGTTGCCAAGCGCACCCGGCATCCGCTCCAACCACGGGTTACGGGCGAGCGCCTGCGCATACGAGGTGAGCAGGCCGCTGACAGGCTCAGCCGGCAATCTGGTAACCGTTCCGATGCACACCTGTGCGTCATTCGGAATGGCCCGTAAGCGCACCGCACCGGAGTAAAAGCAGAGGTCCGCTTCGACACTCGTGCCCGGCGCCACGCGCGGTTGGATGGACTGTCCACCGACGGCGAAGTCAAGAAGCAGGGCCCAGCGCTGGGTGCGCTGGCCCCAGAGCCAGGTGCGTTGGACGCGCATCCGCTCGCCGTCGAGGATTCGCCGCCCGACGACGTCCCACACGTCATGGATGGGTGGCCGACTGAGGACGGCCTCACGCGACTCGTTAATGCCAACCAGGCCGCGCACCTCCGCCTGGAGGTCGGGCTCGAGCGCATCGAGGCGACGCCACGCGTCGAGCAGCAGCGACAGCTGACCGATGTCGATCAGCATGCGTTCAGGCCAATCTGGCGCAGTGTGGGGTAGCCCGCCGAGCCCGCGCACGAACCGAGCCAGGCCGGGGGCTTGCGCGTCGACCAGACGCGCGGACATCTGCTCGTAGCTGCTCCAGGGTCGGGCCGCGGCCTCGGCCAGCCCAGCCCGCGCGACGTCCGCAAGCCAGCGCTGCAGGTCGTCGACCCCGGCGCTGATTCTCGCTTCGCGGCGGCGCGCGCGCGTCTCCTGGTCAAGCGGCACGGCGGGAGCCTACTGGTCGCGTCCACGGCGGAGCAACTCCCCATCTGCTACAGTCCCTTACTGCTTGGCGGAGCCGATTCGGTCGTCCAGCGAGACAAACTGGGCCGGTAACTACAGGTACCGAGCCCGCAGGCTTCATCGCCCCACCAGCGTGGGCGAGCTGCAGGAGATCATCGCGCATGCCGACACGGTGCGCGTGCTCGGCTCGCGCCACTCGTTCACCGACATCACCGACTCAGGCGAGCTGATCACGCTCGCGGCGATGCCGCCTGACGTGAGCGTGGACCGTGACGCGGGCACCGTCTCGTTCAGCGCCGGCCTCACCTACGGCGCTCTTGCCGAGGTACTCAACGACGAGGGTCTGGCCCTGCACAATCTGGCGTCCTTGCCTCACATTTCCGTCGCCGGTGCGGTGGCCACCGCGACCCACGGCTCGGGTGACCGCAACGGCAACCTGGCGACGGCGGTGGCAAGCCTGGAGATGGTCACCTCCAGCGGCGAGACGGTGAGCGCTTCCAGAGGCGACGCGGACTTCGACGCGATGGTCATCGGGCTGGGCGCGCTGGGGGCCGTCATCAGGCTCACGCTCGATGTCGAGCCTGCTTATGACGTTCGGCAGCGCGTCTTCGAAGGCCTTGATTGGAAGATGCTCTTCGATCACTTCGAC
>VBGG01000600.1 GCA_005883405.1 Chloroflexota bacterium
CCACCGTGCCCGCGACATCCATACCCCGGACACGCGCTTTGGGCGCGCGGAGGCCGAAACCGACGATGCGCATGAGGTACGGCTGCCCGGTCATGACGTGCAGGTCACCGATATGGAGGCCAGCCGCACGAACGCGGACGAGCACGTCGTCGACTCCGATCTCGGGTTTGTCGATGCTCCTGAGCTCCAGGACGCTGGATGAGCCGTACTTGTCCTGGACTATCGCCTGCATGGTGGTTTGCTGAGCTGGCACCGGCTTGTCGACGTCCCCGAGATCCTGGACGAGTTTCGAGCCGTGCTGGTTCTGAAGGATCGCGTTCATCGGATTGGCCTCTCTGCGTCCGGGTAGACACGTCGAACTGAAACGATCGGTAGGTTCAGGTCTCGAATTGTGTTGAGCACGCCGTGCAGTGCGGCCTGGTCTGCGAGCCCGCCGGTCAAGGTCGTGGTGCCGTCGCTCTCTCGCGTGAAGGCCAAGCCCTCCAGCCAGTCGACCCAGTGGTCATCGAGGTGTCCCTGGACGCGGATCTCGTGAATTTCGGACATAGGACAAACCTACCGACGTGTGCAGGTTCCGCCCTCGGCCGAAAGGTGTAAATCGGGGGTGTATTTTCTCGAAGGGGTGTAGTCGGCTCAGCTCGTGAGCCGTGCAACGGCCTCGGTGCGATGGCTAACGCCCAGCTTCCCGTACGTGTTCGCGATGTGACGCTTGACCGTGGACAGGCTGATTACGAGTTCGTCCGCGATCTCCTGGTTCCGCATACCTGCCGCAATCAGCCGCAGGATCTCGACTTCGCGCACCGTGAGTAGCTCCGCCAGGTCAGCTACGATCAGTCCGGCGGGGGCCGAGACTGGGTGAGGTGCCCGTTCGTTGAAGGCAGCCAGCAATCGTCGGGCATGGGCGCCTGAGATGCCGCGATCACTGGCGTGGCGAAGGAGGTCACGCATAGGCTCGCCCTCGTTCACGAACATCCGCACGTAACCCTCTGCCTCGGCCAGAGTCAGAGCACGTTCAAGCGGTACCAGTCCTGCGGGGATGTCACCGCGCACGCGATGAACGAGTGCCTGCAGTACCAGGGTTTCGATAGAACTTCCCGTCCGCCCGCCCTGCTCCGCCGCGTCCAAGAGCCGCTCCAGCAGTCGACGAACCTTATCCATGGAGCGATCGTCACCTTGGGCCAGGAGTATCCGCGCCAGGGTGATGTGCCCGAACTCGCGCATGTAGGTGAGATCGTCGTCAGCGGATAAGCCTTGCTGGCGGACCCAGTCCACCGCTTCCGACACCCGCCCCTGTGCAATCCACATGCGCGCTTTTTGCGCCGCGATGGGGTGAATATCAGGAACAACGCCCGGAACATGCAGTCGCTCGGCTTCGTCGAGCAGATCTATGGCACCCTCCAGGTCGCCCCGGGCCTGGCGAAGTCGAGCCCAAGCAATGCAGCGGCGGTACGGCGTCTCGCGTAAATCGGCATGCTTGCCGGGCTGCTCGCTTTGCTGCAGGTGCCGTGTCGCGGCTTCGAGATCATTCCGCTCGCAACACAAGTCGCTCAGCCCCAGGTGCAGGTCCGCCATCCCCGGAAGTGCTGGATTCCCGTGCTCCAGCGCGAGCTGCAACGCTTGCCCGCAGATCCTGCCTGCGGCGGATAGCAGGCCGCGCGCTTTGGCGAGGTCGGCCGCGTCATAGGCTGCACTGATTGCGAGCGCGATGTCGCCGGCCTTGTCCAGGCTGGCGATGCCCACGGCATGGGTCTGCTGCGCCGCTTCCAGGTCGCCGCTCGTCCAGTGCGCCAGCGCCAGAAGCAGAGCTGCACCGCCGCGCCAGACGT
This sequence comes from Chloroflexota bacterium, assembly GCA_005883405.1. GTDB lineage: Bacteria > Chloroflexota > UBA6077 > UBA6077 > CF-72 > CF-72. The sequence continues at coordinate 1,827 of VBGG01000600.1, forward strand.
GGTCATCCTCGGGCAGGAGGTTCAGCGCACGGCGCGCGTGCTCCAGCGTTCCGGCCACATCGCCCAGCGCCTGGGCCTGGAAGGATCGGGCCAGGGCGATCGTCCCCGGCAAAGACCGGAACTCCGCCCTGTCCGCGACGACCATGGTCAAAGGCGACGCTCCAGCTCTGTCGCGCGTGGCGACGGAGTCGTCCACTCCGCTCGCGGGCTCGCCACGGGACTCGTCGAGCCACCGCTCGGCTTCGTTCAACCGTACTGCCGCCGCGTCCGTCTCACCCATGCCCAGTAGGGCGAAGGCGTAGTACGTGCTGAGCACCGGCCTTGCACGGATCAGGTCGTCTGGTACCAGCTTGAGCCATTCGAGGAGCCTGGCGGACTGGTTGCTCTTCCTGACCGTTGCTCGCGCGACGAGTTCGATCAGGCTCGCCACTCGCTCGAAGTCACCTGCGGCAAGAGCGTGATGGATCGCTTCGGTTGGTTGACCGTTCCGCGCGAACCACTCGCTCGCATGCCAGTGCAGAGCAAGTGCCCGGTCTGGCTGCTCCTCCCTCGAGCGCGCCTTAAGGACGTCCGCGAAAAGCTGGTGATAGCGATACCACCGACGCTTATCGTCGAGCGGAACAACGAACAGGTTGGCGCGCTCGAGGGTCTCCAGCATCGCCTGCCCGGTTTCCCGCCCGGTAACCGCATTGCACAGGGGGCCGCTCAGGCGGTGAAGGATGGCGGTCTGCAGTAAGAAGCTCCGGACGTCCTCGGATTGACGCTGCAGGACCTCCTCGACCAGGTAGTCGATAATGTAGCGATCATCGCCCGTGAAGGCGGTGATGAAGCCGCCGATGTCCTCACGTCCCTGCACTGAGAGCGCCGCGAGTTGGAGGCCGGTGACCCAGCCTTCGGTGCGCGCCTCGAGCGCTGCCACATCCCGGGCTGGCAGATGGAGGCCCATCACCTCGTTGAGGAACGCGGCTGACTCGTCGGCGGTGAAACGCAGATCGGCAGCTCGAAGCTCAGCCAGCTCAGCGCGCCCGCGCAGGCGACTGAGTGGCAAAGGCGGATCGACGCGACCAGCGATCACCACGTGCAGCTGCGGTGGCAGGTGGTCCAGTAGAAAAGCGATGCCCTGGTGGACCAGCTGTGCCGTAATCAGGTGGTAGTCGTCGAGCATCAGTACGATTCGCTGCGCGAGGCCGCCAACCTCATTGAGCAGCCTGGCCAGCACCGTTTCCACTGGAAGAGGCTGAAGCGACTGGAGCAGCGCGAGCGTGCTCTGGCCAAGATCGCCCTGCACTGTCTGTAGCGCTGCGATGACGTAGGACCAGAAGAAGGCAGGGTCATTATCGCTCTGATCGAGCGCGAGCCATGCCACGCGCTGTTTGCCTGGCTTCGCAGTTGCAAGCCATTCAGCCAGCAGCGTGGTCTTCCCGAAGCCAGCAGGCGCAGAGACGAGGGTCAGCTTGCCCGCGCTCGCCTGATTCAGGCGTTCGATCAGCCTCGGACGGGCCACCAGACCTGCGCGTGGTCTGGGAATAAAGAGCTTGATCTCGAGCAGCGGGCTTGAGATGGCCTTCTCCGGAGTCGAATCGACCATGGGCGGAGTATATGGGCCGCCTACAACGTCCTCTCGCCGGCGTATTCTCTGCCGGTCGATCGGATGTCAACCCCCATCCTGGCAACGAAACTGCATATTCCACGACCTCCGCCTCAGGCGGTTCTCCGTGCACGCCTGGTCGAGCGGCTAAACCAGAGTTGCACCGCAAACTGACCCTCGTCTCTGGCGCCGCTGGGTTCGGTAAAACCACTCTGCTAAGCGCGTGGATCGCTGGTTCCGACCTGCCGGTGGCCTGGCTGTCGCTGGACGAAGCGGATAGCGACCCCACTCGCTTCCCCACCTATCTGGTCGCCGCTGTACGGACAATCGCGCCGAATATCGGCGACGCGGTCTTAGCTGACCTGCTGGAAAAAACCTCTCAGCCACCGCCCACGGAATCAGTTCTGACCACGCTGCTCAATGACATCGCGACGATCCCGGACAATTTCGTGCTGATCATCGACGACTACCACACCATCGATGCCAAACCGGTCGACGCGCCGTCACGTTTTTGCTCGCGCACATGCCAGCGCATATGCACCTGGTCATTGCAACGCGCGAGGATCCACAGCTTCCGTTGGGGCGCCTGCGCGGCGGGGGGCCAGCTATGCGAACTGCGCGTCGCCGACCTGCGTTTTACTCCGTCCAAAGCCGCTGGGTTCCTCAATGGGGCAATGGGCCTCAACCTCGCTGCAGAAGACATCGCCACGCTGGAAGCCCGCACGGGAGGGTGGATCGCCGGTATGCAATTGGCCGCGCTGTCGCCGCAGGAACATCCTGACGCCCCGAGCTTCATCCGATCTTTCACCGGCAGCCATCGTTTCGTGCTTGACGCGCGCGTCGAGCGCGCCTCTCCGGCTCCGTTCACCGCTCCAGACCGTCGCCAGCGTCTTCACGCCCGACCGCGTGGCCATCGATACCGAGCGTGGCGAACTGCTTCACGAACGGTTGATCCGCGTCTCGGGTTCAAGGGCCACACCGTCGGAGTCGCGTGGGGCGCCCTGCAGGTGGCCTACTTCATCGGATGTTCACTGTGGACTGCCCTCACCGTGCCCTTCCTGCTTACCCAACCTGGATTCCAGATCGAAGAGCTCGAGCCATGGGCAGAGGACGGCGAGACATGGCGCCGACTGCGGGCGGTGTTCCTCGCGCGCATCGGCACGCACCACCCCGACCAGGTCTTCTACTTCGGCCCGGACGGTCTGTTGCGCAGACACGATACGACATGGAGCTGGCCTGCAACATCGGCACTACGGACTACACCGATGAGCACCAGGTCTTTGGCGGGATCAGTTTTCCCACGCTGCGGCGGGCCGTCGGACGCGAACCCGACGGCACCACCGTGCCAGACCCGGCGTTCGTGACGATCGACATCGAGCACGTCTCGGTTGAGTCGGTGGTGTGAGCAACATGGGGAACCGGGCAGGCCGCATCCATACGAGCGAGCGATCGCGCTGGTCGTGGAGAACGATCCCTGGATACGACTGGTGATGTGCGATCTGCTGGCGCAAGCCGGCTATCGGGTGACGGAGGCGTCAAATGGCTTTTCCGCGCGGCGGCTCGCCCAGCGCGAACCCCTAGCGCTGGTGCTGCTCAATCTGGTGCTGCCAGAGCAGTCCGGCTTCTCCGTGTTGGCCGAACTCAGGGCGGCCCCGGCTACGGCGCACGTCCCGGTGATCGTGGTTAGCGGCCAGCCCAGGTGCTGCGAGATGCGGTGATACGAGCAGATGCCATGATCGCCAAACCATTCGCGCTTGACACGTTGCTGGCTGAAGTCAGCCGCAGCCGACAGCGGGCAGTAAACGCGCTGCCCATTGCGGTTCATGACGTCACACATCCGTAGAGGGTGATCAGCCAGCGAGATCGCGACGAGGCTGTGACGTGGAAGCTGGTGCCCTCCTCGGTGCCTGCGCCGGACGCCCCGCCGTCGGCTACGCAGCGCACCTACTGCCTTCCGCGCGCGAATCACCAGCATTTGGTGACGACTTTTCACCTGGCTGGGGCCAAGTATTGGTCCGTCGGGCGGGACCAGGGCGTCCGCGTCGGCTGGGTCTGGCCGATGTAAGCTCTGCCAAGCGAAAACGGGGCATGGACCTTGATGTCATCGGTAACAACGACTCCTGCCACTCT
>VBGG01000601.1 GCA_005883405.1 Chloroflexota bacterium
ATCCAGAGCGTTACGGCATATGACCAGATCGGCGTAGCCATCCAATAAGGGAAGATCTTCGGCGCCCAGAGTTAGATGGACGGTTCGGCTGCCCGCTTCATCTTTGACCAGCATTCCCAGTTGCTGATAGACATACAGAAGGGGGTCAATCGCGATTTTGACGGCCGCCGGGAATGCGGCGAGATCACCGGTGCAGCCGCAGCCGAGACTCACGATGGTCTTGCTCTCGGTCCAGCGCGCGCCTCGGCCCAAGTGGCGGACAACCTCTTCCAGCAAGAGCCGAGAATGCGCGAGCCGCTCGGCATCGTAGGAGCCGCCGAAGTGATCGCGCCGATACTTTTCATGATAGAGGAACCAGCCAACTTCATCCAGATAGCGTGGGTCGGTCAAATCAGGGATCTCAGGCATCGTGTTCTACCTCAGAGGGAAAAGGTGCGGCCTGCAGATGAACTGCGCGAGCCAGAGAGTTTCACAAGATCGAGCGGGGTCTCGAAGAACAGCCGTGGGCTCGGCCTCAGGGGCCGAGTCCACACGGCATTCCCGAAGCGCGTCCCCCGTCTGCGGGCCCTCAGCAGCACGGAAAGGATGAACTCCATACGAAGCCATTCTGGCCTCGCCCTCGAAGGGTCGTCAAGGCGGGCCGATCCCATCGGCGCCGGGCACCGCCCGCTCGCCTAGAACGCGGACCGCGAGGGTCTCACGGGGGCAGACTCGCCCCCCTTTGCGTCAAGCCCCATCCGGCGCGGGCTCGACGCGTACGATCGCCGTCTGCATGACGCCAGTTGCCGTCCCCGCGATTCGTGGCACCCTTTGAGCATGGCCGTGCGCAGATGAGGGTGGTGGTGACCGGGCTGGTGGCGACCTTCCCCCTGGGCGGAGTGGCGTGGGACTATCTGGCCTACGTAGATGGGTTTCGCCGGCTGGGTTGCGACGTCCTCTATCTAGAGGACACCGGCCAGTGGCTCTACGATCCAACACGGGAGACTTTCACCGGGGGTGCGAACGGTAATATCCGCTGGCTCGTCAACGCGCTCCGGATGATCGATATGCCCGCCGATCGATTCGCCGTGCGCGTTCCCGACGGCACCTTCCACGGCGCCGACCGCGAGACGGTCACGACTTTCTGCCAATCCGCCGACCTCTTCCTCAACGTCTCTGGCTCCTGCTGGCTCCGCGACGAGTATCGTGGCGCCAAACGCATGGCCTATCTCGACACGGATCCGGGCTACACGCAGGCGAAGCTCCTGGCCCAGGAACGCGGCCAGGCCACCGACGACGAGTCGTTCTCGGTGGCACTCATCCGTCAGCACGACCGCTTCTTCACGTTCGCCGAGAACATGGGCCAGCCCGACTGCACCGTTCCCGACAGCGGTCTCTCGTGGATCCCGACGCGCCAACCGGTGGTGCTCGAGCGCTGGCCGTTCTCCTTCGATGCAGACGCGAGCCGGTTCACGACGGTGATGTCATGGAAGACGGACGTGAGCCTGCCCATCATCGACGGCGTCCGTCACGGGGGCAAGAACGTGGAGTTCTCGCGTTTTGTCGACCTGCCGCGGCGCACCCGCATCCCGATGGAGGTCGCGATCTCCGGCGCAGCCCCTCTCGATCACCTGCGGGCGTTTGGTTGGCAACTGGTCAGCGCTCGGGAAAAGTCTGCGACCATGCACGCGTATCGTGCCTATCTGGCACAGTCTCGGGGGGAGTGGAGCGTCTCTAAGAACGTGTATGTGGCGCTCAGAAGCGGCTGGTTCAGTTGCCGGAGCGCTGTCTACCTGGCGCTGGGCAAGCCCGTGGTGGTCCAGGATACCGGCTGGAGCCAGTACTACCCGACCGGTGCCGGCCTGTTCGCGTTCGACACGCCGGATGAGGCGCTGGTGGCCCTCGAGACGGCGAACGACGATTACCGGCGTCAATGTGAGGCAGCCCGCGCGGTCGCCGAAAGCGCCTTCGCGGCTGACAAGGTGCTGCAGCGCCTGCTCGCCGACTGCGATCTCACGTGATTCCGGTCGTCGTCGGGTCCAGATTCGTCGCAAAGTACCCGACGGGCGGGGGTAATTTCTGGGTGCCGCTTCAGTATCTGCTGGGTCTTCGGGCGCTGGGAGTGGAGGCGTACTGGCTCGAGCTGCTGTGGCCGCAGTCTGATGTCGCACGCGCGCGCCGCTCCCTGCAGACCTTTCAGTGCTACGTGGAGGCGCTCGGCGTCGCCCAGTGGATCGCCATCGTGCTCTTCCCCGACAATGAGTACGATGACCCGTCCGGGCGAGAGGAGCACTACGGCGCATGCACCAAGGATCTATGGGCCCGCGCGCGCGACGGCCTCCTGCTCAACCTGG
>VBGG01000123.1 GCA_005883405.1 Chloroflexota bacterium
ATCTGGACGTTGCTGCTCGGATGGCATGGGGGCCATTTCGCGCGCGTGTCTGGGCCGCGCGCGCATTTGCGGCACGCGACGCGGGTGATCTGGAAGGCGAGCGCAAAGCGCTGGAGCTCGCGGCGCTGGAAGCGCCCTGGGATCCGACGCTGGCCCTCCGGCTCGCCCAGCTCGATCTGTCACGCCGAAGCTGAAAGACAGGAACTGTACTGGCAGGATGTCCTTTTCGACGTGACGTCTCTCAGCGCCTGGGTGGGTCTGCTGGTGCTGGTGGTCACCGCGCTGAACAGCCTCTCGATTGGGATCGTCAACGCGCTCCGTCCGCGGCGGTGCCAGCCCTCCTCTTCTTCTGCTGGGGCGGGTTGCGAATCGGCCTGGGGGTTGGTCAGTTTCACGTTCTGGCGCTCAGGCTGGGCTTGCCGCGGTTGCCACGAGTAACAGGCGCCCGGGCGTATCCGGTCTCTTGCTGGGCCTCGCCTTCCTCAAGCCACACGTCGCGGGCGCCTTCTTCCTCTGGGGCGATCCTGACGCGCCGTCTCCGGGTAGCGGCCATCGCACTCCTGGTTGTCCTGGTAGCGGCGAGAGGGTCGAGTATGATCGTGATGCCGCGAAGCAGAGGGATTACGGATAGCCCATGAACCTCATCACCTTTGCACAACTATTGCTTCGCCGGTGGTGGCTGATTCTCGGATTGGCCGCGGTGGGCGCAGTGTCTGCCTACTACGTCCAGACACACATACCTGCGCGATATCAGTCGAGCATCAATCTGCAGTTGAACCCAGCCGCAAAGAGCGCTTTCCTGCCGTACCTGTCCGACCCGACCTCCGCCAGCTCCGCCAGTCCCGTGGTTCTCCTGGCCGCCTCGTATCGGGAAGTTCTGCGGGGACGGACGTTCGGCGAGGTTGTCGTGCAGCAGCTGAAGCTCAAGGTTTCGCCCGATGCTGTCGCCAGCGCCATCAATACCCAACTGCTTCCGAACACCAATATTCTGCGTCTGAGCGTGATCTGGGATACCCCGGCTGACGCCGTGCAGCTGACCCAGCGAGTCGCGGAGATCTTCATCTCGGAGAACCTCCGCGTCCAGCAGTCGGAGCCCACCACACAGGCGCGCCTCAGCCAACTGGAGCTATCCGCGCGCGACATCCAGCTTCGACGCACACCGCTGGAGCAGCAGCGCGATCGGCTCGATCAAGCCGTCGCCCACGGCGACATGTCGCGATTGTCTGAACTCAACCAGCTGGAGGCGAGCCTGACAGGTCTTGAAACGAGCTACGCCAACGTCCTGGTGGAGATGAGTCGCATCCGCGGGAGCTTCGATACCGCTGCCATCCTGGACAGGGCGAGCGGAGCCCAGGCCATAGACACTGTCCCCCCAGCGCAAGCCCTGGTCTTCGGATTGGTGGGTGGACTCGTCCTCGGGGTAGGTGTGGCCCTACTGTGGGACTACCTGGGCGACGCCGTGCGCAGTCCGCGGGACGTAGTGGCCGCGACAGGCATGCCACCACTCGGTCGTGTCCGCCACGCTGCCACCTGGAGTTGGCGAAAGCCGATGGCGCAATCCAACCGAGCGCTGGTGATGCTGGGGGGCGAGCGTTCGCTGGCCGCCGAAGCCTTCCGCTCGCTGGGGGCAGCCGTCCGACTGAACGCGCGCGACCGCCCGCTCCGCGTTCTAGTGGTCACCAGTCCTGGCTCAGGCGAAGGCAAAACCTTCGTTGCAAGCAACCTGGCGATCACATTAGCTCAGTCGGGCAGCCGTGTCCTCCTGGTGGACGCGGACTTACGTCGGCCCGTCATCCACACCGTCTTCGGCATCAGCAACACCGTGGGACTGGTAGATGCGCTGCGTCGTATGCTCGGCGACGCGTCGGCGGTGTCCCAGAGCCAGCACGAGACCAGTCACGCGGATCCCACAAGGACTCCAGGCCTGGTTGCCAGCAATATCGAGAACCTGTGGCTCTTGCCGGCCGGCACTCCGTTACGCAATCCGGGTGAGTTGCTCAGCTCGAACCGTCTCGGCCAGCTGCTGAAGGACCTCGCACAAGAGTGGGACGCGGTGGTGCTCGATAGCGCACCGATTGGCACGGTCGCCGACACCTTGCTGCTGGGCCAGCACGCCAGTGCCTGCTTGCTGGTCGCGCGCTGGGGGCGGACCCGCCGCGCGGCCCTCGGCGGCGCGATTGCCGCGCTGCGCGGCGTTGGTCGGCCACTGGTGGGGGTCGTCCTCAACGACGAGCGCCCCGGTCCATTGGCTCGCTTTAGCCGAGACGACTATTACCGGCATGGGTACTGGAGTCGGGCGCCGACGTCCGATGCCGCCGAGCCAGCCGTCGCCGAGCAGAGTACCCTGGAGCTTGCAGGAGGTTACCGACCGGACCAATCCACACGCCGGGCACGCCTATCGCCGCCTGACAGGCCCCGCATGACGGAGCACGAAGAAAGGACAGACTGATGCGAGTGCTGAGACCTTGGCATCTGCCGAGACCGTGGCTTTACCCCGCGTTCGTCAGCCTCGCCCTGTTGCTATCCGCTTGCCAACTTGTCACGCCGGCCCCCGAAGCTCGACTGCAGCTGGACCCGCGTTCGAGCACGGCAAGCACTGGGAGCCTGACCAGCGACGATGCCTCCGGCCGCTCCACGATCGCCGCCAAGGGTGGCGCAGCAGCTGTGGAGGCGCCGCTGCTCACCTACACGATCAAGCGGGGTACCCTCCGCGGCTCACTCGCCATGAGCGGCAAAGTCGTGCCGATGCGGACCACGCAGCTCACACTGCGGGGTTCCGGGACGGTGACGACCGTCCACGTTCGGCCCGGCCAGAGCGTCCACGAAGGCGACCCGCTCGTCGAGTTCGTCCTGGACGAGGAGTCCCTGCAGAACGCGCGTACCCAAGCCACCCTGGCTGAGCTGGCATACGAGTCTGAGCGGGCCAAGCTCGACCAGATGACGGCGGGGGCGGACAAAGCGCCGCTGGAGCAGCTGAACGCGACGATCGCCAGGGACCGGGCCGAACTTCAAAAGCTGGAGTTGGAGCGCGATTCTGCGCTCACTTCAAGCCAGCGGGTCGAGCAAAATAAGGCGATTGCTCGGGAGGCGGCCGACCGGCGCGTTGCGCTCGCGGAGGTGGCGGTGCAGGCTGCGGAGGACAGCCTGACCGATTCCCAGGCGGCCGCACAGCGCGCTGAGGATAACGTTCGGCTCGTCCAGTCTCGCACGAGGACCGAGCAGGAGCAAGCCCAGGCGGACGCCACCGCGGCGGCCGAGATGGCATCGGCAGCGGTGCGGGCGGCAGAGCGACGAGTGCAGGAGGCGACGACAAAAGTCTCGCAGGCCCAGTTGTTGTGGGCGGCCACCAGAGTCAACCAGGAAATAGCCATGCTGAAGCTGCGCGTCGACAGGGATCAGGCCGCGCTGAAGGATGCCAAAGAGATCGAGCAGGCCGCAAGGACGCGAGCG
>VBGG01000603.1 GCA_005883405.1 Chloroflexota bacterium
GAAACAGGTCGGGCGTGCAGGCAAACGCCGGCACACCCAGATTGACGAGCTGCGCCGCGATGGCGTGGTCGTACGCCGGATGGCCGCTATCGGAGAGTGCCAGCAGTACAACGAAGCGGACTCCGGCGGCAACCAGCTCCACCACCCGATGCAGCAGGCGTTCCTCGAGACCGCCTTCGTAAAGGTCGGAGATGAGCACCATCCCCGTGTCAGTCGGGCGCGTCACCAGCGACGCGCAGAACTCGACCGCCCCGCCGATATCCGTGCCGCCACCCAGTTGAACGCCGAAGAGCAAGTCGACCGGATCGTGTAGCTCGTCGGTCAAATCGGCGACCGACGTGTCGAACACTACCAGCCGCGTGGAGATCGCCGGCAGACTGGCCATGACTGCCCCGAGCACCGAAGCGTACACCACCGACTCGGCCATCGAACCGCTCTGATCGATGGCCACGATCACGTCCCTCAAACGCTGCCGCTTGCGGCCGTAGCCCACGAGTCGTTCAGGAATGACGGTACGTTTCTCGGGCAGGTAGTGCTTCAGGTTGGCACGCACGGTGCGCTGCCAGTCGATCTCGCGGAAGCGCGGTCGCGGATTTCGCAGCGAGCGACTGAGCGCTCCGTACACGGCTTGCCGCATCGGCTCGGCCAGCCGGCGTTCGATCTCCTCCACCACCTGGCGGACCACGTGACGCGCCGTCTCGCGCGTCCGCGCCGGAATGACCCGCGATAGCGACACGAGCGTCGTCACCAGGTGGATATCCGGCTCCACTTCGGACAGGAGCTCCGGCTCCAACAAAAGTTGCTGCAGTCCGAGTCGATCCATCGCGTCGCGCTGCATGACGCGGACGACGGACGTCGGGAAGTACGCGCGGATATCGCCCAGCCAGCGGGCGACACCAGGCGCTGAGCCGTCGAGTCCGCCGGTCCGCTCCGCGTCGTACAACGTGGCCAGGACCTGGTCCAGTTTCTGATCCTCGCGCGCAAGCTCGGGCAGCGTGCTTTCGGCCGACTCGCCAAGCACCAGTCGCCAGCGACGCAAGCGTTCGTCCATGGTCAAGTCAGCGCTCGATTCCCAGAATGGCGAGCACCACCGGTTCGACCAGCGCCGCGCGTTGCGCGTCCAGGTCACCCGTTCCGCCGAGCAGGAGCGAAGCGCTGCCGGTTTGCACCCGTTCGGCAATCTGGCGCCGCTCGCCACTCGAAAAGCTCGACGTGGTGCGCCGCAGCAACGGCAACGCCTGCGCGAAGTACTCCGCCGGCAGGCTGGTCAGCCAGGTGTCGACGAGATTGAACAGCCGGGAGGACGTGGCAAGCACCAGGCCGGAGCCGGCCACATTGGGACTGAGAAAACCCTCGATCCAGCGTGCCGCGGCGGGCGGATCGGTACCGCGTGCCAGTGCCCGCCCCAGGCGTTCTTCGGTTTCGTCCACGCCGATACGTTCCGCGTTCAGCAGCAGCCGCGTCGCGCCGCCGGCGATCAGGGGAGCCGTGTCGCGCCGGTCGAGCAGCCGACGCAGCGCGGCCCACCAGTCATCGGCGATGCCATCATCGGACGCGTTGCTCAGCACGCCCAGGGCGTGGGTGGCAGCCACGATCTCTCCAGTGAGCACCTCAGCAGCGTCGTCGTCAAGACCAGCGCAGGCGGGACCCAGGCCAGCCGTGACCCGCTCGGCCAGGGCGCGTACGACTCGGCCCAGCGCCGAGGTGTCAGTGCCGCGAACGTCGCCGTAGCGCAACGTAGACGCCAGCGGAGGCAGCGCACGCAGCATCTGTGACACGTCGGTAGACTCCGCCGAACGGATTCCGAGCAATTCCACCAGTCTGGGTATGGCTCGATCCAGGTCCGCAAACAGCACGAGCTCGACCAGTCCGCTGGTCTGGCCGAGGTCCGCCGTGGATTCGGCGCGATCGATGGCTCGACTGGTGGCGGCATCCACCAGCGTATTGCCAAAGGCACCGGCCTCGACGATCTGCAGCACGCACTCCGGTCGCCAGAGCAGGGTCCACAGCTCATGGAAAGTGCCGAGCTTGCCACGCGGCAACGGCCGCGGCCGACCCCAGTCGACGCCCAGAATACGCAGGCGGTGCAGAAAGCGGCTCTGCTCGAGCTGATGTGGTTGGCGCAGGTCCAGGTCGAGACCCCGCTCGCTGGCCTCGGTGCGCAGTCGCAACCGACGCGCCTGCGCTTCCACGTCGCGCTGCAGAGGCACGGCTGGTACGCCGTCGGGCAGTGTGCCCATCTCCTCGCCCACCACGAGCTTCTGTTGGACCAACCTCATCCGCGACGGCTCGCCTCCGCAGAGGACGGCAAGTGTGGATTCGGTCACTTCGGTGAGGCTCGGCTGCGGTCGGCCGCGCAGCGCCGAGAGGGATTCGGCCAGTCGCACGGCGTCCACCACCTGGGCCGGTGAGGCTTCGAGGTCTTCATCTCGCAGCAGCCGCGCTGCCGACGTGAGCCAGGTGGTGAGATCGCCATTCGTTTCCCACAACTGTCGATACCAGGCCGGCGACTCGACGCCCGCGCCATAGCCGCTGCTGTACGCCAACCGAGATGCCGTCCATGGCACCCAGGTAGACTCGACCTTCACGCGTTTCAGCCCGCGCAGCAACGTGTCGTCAGCCTTGCGTGGCGGCAGCGCATCCAGCGCTGGCGCGTGCCACGCTCCGCACACAACCGCGATGGTCGAGAATCCCTCGGCGCGACCGCGCCGGATAGCTTGACGCATGTGGGCTTCCCTGCGCAGCTCGTGGATCGGCGGTGGAGGAAGCGCGTCGCGCACGCTACGCATCGCCTCTGTTACCGCACGGAATACGTCGGCATCGTCGGCGCGCTGCTCTACCAGGCGCTCCCACCAGCGCTCCGGGTCGGGTTCGCCGGCGGCCTCGGCCAGAAGCCGAATCGGGTCGCCGGGCTCCTCATCGGCTGTCAGCTCACGCTGTCGCTCCGCCAGACTGATCGACTGTGGCAGATCACAAAAGCGCACGGGAATCTGGTGACGGAGAGCGTAGTGAATCGCGTTCCACTCGGGCGAAAACGTGGCGAACGGGTAGAAGACGCCCGCACCAGGTCGTTCGGCTGGGTACACCGCCAGCGCCACAGGCGGCCGCATACCGGGCGCAGCAGCCAGTGGTATGAGCGCCTGGGCATCCGGTGGGCCTTCGACCAGCACCAGGTCGGGTCGCAACCGCTCCAATGCGCGTACCACCGACCTGGCAGATCCGGGCCCGTGATGGCGGATCCCCAGGACCGCGACGCCATCGGTCATAACAGCTCGCGGGTAGCTCGATACAGCTCGCGCCAGCCGTCACGCTCACGAACAACCGTCTCGAGGTACTCCTTGAAGGCGATCGTGTCGCGCACCGGGTCCTGGACCACCGCGCTGACCAGACCCGCGGCGACTTCGGCGGCGCCCAGGCGGCCATCGCCGAAATGCGCGGCCAGCGTCAAACCGCTCGTGACGACCGAGATGGCTTCCGCCGGCGAAAGGGTGCCGCTCGGCACTTTGAGTTTGACTCTTCCATCCTCGGTCGCTCCAGCGCGCAGCTCGCGAAAGATCGTCACAACACGCCGGATCTCTTCCAGTGCCGGCGGCTCCGCTGGTAGCTCCAGCGCGCGCCCCAGAGCAGCCACGCGGATCGAGACGATGCGCGCTTCCTCGTCGAGTGTCGCCGGCACCGGCATGACCACCGTGTTGAAGCGGCGCTTGAGAGCCGACGAAAGCTCGTTGACGCCGCGGTCCCGATTGTTTGCCGTGCCGACCACGTTGAATCCCTTGCGCGCCTGGACTTCGCTGTTCAGCTCTGGGACCGGCAGCGTCTTTTCGGACAGTACCGTGATGAGCGCGTCTTGCACGTCCGACGGGATGCGCGTCAGCTCCTCGATGCGCGCAATCCGGCCGGACTGCATGGCCAGCATGATCGGCGACGCGACGATGGCTCGCGTCGATGGACCTTCGGCCAGCAACAGTGCGTAGTTCCAGCCGTAGCGAATCGTCTCCTCGGAGGTACCCGCCGTGCCCTGCACCAACAGCGTCGAGTCGCCGGAGATCGCTGCCGCCAGGTGCTCCGCCAGCCACGATTTGGCGACTCCAGGTAGGCCCAGCAGCAACAAGGCACGATCGGTGGCCAGCGTCGCCACCGCGACTTCCACCAGGTGGCGATCGCCGATGTATTTCGGGCTGACCTCGAAGCCGTTGGCGAGGCGTGCACCCAGCAGGTATTCGGTGACGGCCCACGGAGACAGTCGCCAGGAGGGAGGACGAGCGCGGCTGTCGACTGCTGCGAGCTGCTCGAGCTCCTCGGCGAACTCGTCCTCGGCGTGGCGCCGAACGACGTCCAACACCGGGTCAGCCGAGCTCCGTACGCATGGCATGGCGG
>VBGG01000124.1 GCA_005883405.1 Chloroflexota bacterium
GGGCGCCGCGTCTTCAATTCTTGCCGGAGGTGTCAGAGAGTCGTGATTTCGACCAGCGACCTGAAGCGTGGGGCGATGATGGAGCTCGACGGGCAGATCGTGCAGGTGATGTCGTACGAGCACCAGAAGATCGGCCGAGGCAGCGCGCAGGTGCGCCTGAAGGTGAAGAACATCCGCACCGGCGCGATCTTTGACACGACCGCGCAGGCCGGCTCCAAGTGGCCGCGGGTTCGACTCGAGCAGCGCAACGTCCAGTACCTGTACTCGGAGGGCGACCTGCACTACTTCATGGACAAGGACACCTACGAGCAGTTCCCGCTGTCGCCGGCGCAGCTTGGCGACGCTGTCAACTACCTGAAGGACGGCATGGAGTTCGAGGTGCTCATGTACCAGGATGAGCCGGTCGGCGTCGACATGCCACTCAACGTGGTGCTCGAAGTGAGCGAGACCGAGCCGGGCTTCAAGGGCGACACGGCCACCGGCGGCAGCAAACCCGCGCGGCTGGAGACCGGCATGACGATCAACGTGCCGCTGTTCGTCAGCACCGGCGACAAGATCCGCGTCGACACCCGCGACGGGTCCTATGTCGAACGTGTCTAACGGTTCCGGGTTCCGGGTTCCGGGTTCCGGGCACCGGGGGCCGCACGACACCGTCTTGAGAGACTGAGTGGGGTGCCAGCTGGTCACGCCTGACGAACGCCGAACGTCGAACGCGGAACGCGGAACGCGGAACCCGGAACCGTTGGCGGAGTGTGCCGGCGTGAGCGCCGATCAACTCTCTGAGCTGCTCGGCCTGGTGGCGGCCTCGGACATCACCGAACTTGACGTAAGTATCGGAGCCACGCGGCTGACGCTCAGACGGCCGGGCACGCCGTCGGAGGCGCGGACCGTCACCGCCGCCGAGCCGCGCTCGCTGGCCATCGCTTCGCCGCTGGTCGGCGTCTTTCGCCCGTCGGTCGCCACTGGCGACACGCTCGAAGCAGGCCAATCGATCGGCGCGATCGAGGCGCTCGGCATGCCGACCACTGTCGATGCCCCACAGAGCGGCACGGTCGAAGACCTGCTGGTCCAGAGCCGCTGCTCCGCTTCTCGCCCTTCCAGCACTCGACGCACGTCTACTCGGTCGGTGAGCTGGCGCTGCACATCGGCGGCGTGCTCGATGCGGACGCCGTGCTGAAGGACGTGTGGCTGCGCGGCGAAGTGGTCAATGTGAGTCGCTCGCCGGCCGGGCACCACTACTTCGCGCTGAAGGACCAGGATGCCCAGCTGCGCTGTGTGCTGTTCCGCGGCAGCGCCTTCAACTCGCCGATCATGCCGGCCAACGGTCTGGCGCTGGTTGCCCACGGCGTGGTTCGGCTGTACGAGCGCCAGGGTTCCTGCGAGCTGGTGGCCGACCTGCTGTTCCCAGAAGGCGTCGGTGTGGCGCAGATGCAGGGTGAGCGGCTGTATCGCCAGCTCGAGTCCGAGGGCCTGTTCGAGCCGAGCCGCAAACGGCCCCTGCCGCGCCTCCCGCGGCGCATCGGCATCGTCTCATCCGAGCGCGGCGCGGTGATTCACGACCTGCTGAGCGTGCTCGAACGTCGGTTTCCGCTGGCTGAAGTGATCTTCCTGCCGACGCCCGTGCAGGGCCCGGGTGCCGCCGCGGCCATCGCCCACGCTGTCGGGCGGCTCGGGCGATGGCGGCGCGACGGCGGCGGGATCGACGTCATGGTCATCGCGCGGGGCGGGGGTTCGGACGAAGACCTGGCCGCGTTCAACGACGAGCGCCTGGTGCGCGCAATCTTTGCCAGTGCGGTGCCCGTGGTCTCGGCGGTGGGCCATGAGACGAACCTCACCCTGTCTGACCTGGTGGCCGATCTTCGGGCGCCCACGCCGTCCGCGGCTGCAGAGCTGCTCGCGCCCGACGTTGCCGCGCTGCGCAACGACGTCCGTGCACTGCAACGACGCGCGGAGCACGCGCTGAAGCAGCAGTTCAATCAGCGTCGCCGCGCCCTCCAGGACATCCAACGCCGTCTGCGCGCGCTCAGCCCGGCGGCGACCCTGTCGCGCGGCTACGCCATCGTCGAGTCAGACGGCCGTGTGCTGCACGACGCGCGCTCGGTCGAGCCTGGCGCCAGCCTGCGGATTCAGTTGCACCGTGGTCGACTGGCCGGTACGGTTGATTCCATTGATGCCGAATCCTGAGCCCGGGGGCAGCTTCGAGACGGCATTCCGTGAGCTGCAACAGATCGTCGAACAGCTCGAGGATGGTGGCCTGGAGCTCGAGCGCGCGATTCAGCTCTACGAGCGGGGTACCCAGCTGGCGCAAACGTGCGAGCGCGTCGTCGATCAGGCGGAGCTACGCGTGACCCGTTTGCCCGCGGAAACCGCCTCGGCCCTGTCCGACGCGCCCGCCGAAACCTAGCGTCGCCAGGGCCCGGCCGCTTGGACGCCCTGATCGGCAACGACGTTCTTCAGACCTGCGTGCTCGCCTGGATCGTCGCCCAGTTCTCAAAGCCGCTCATCCACTACGTACACAGCCGTCGGCTCAACCTGCGCTACTTCGTTAGCGCTGGTGGGATGCCGAGCTCGCACTCGGCGGTGGTGGTCGCTCTGGCGACCCGCGTCGGCGCTGATACCGGCCTCAGCTCGGTGGCCTTCGCGTTGGCGGCGGTCTTCGCCGCGGTGGTCATGTACGACGCGGCTGGCGTGCGACGCGCGGTGAGTCTGCAGGCGCGCGTGCTGAACCGCATGCTGACGGAGATGATCGAGGCGCAGCACTTCAATGAGGATCGCCTGCGCGAACTGATCGGCCATACGCCGTTCGAGGTCTTCGTCGGCGCCATGCTCGGCCTGCTGTCAGCGATCAGCGTTCGTTAGCTTCTGGTGGCGCGCACGACCCAGCGGCTGACGTACATGTGGATGGCTGGATCGAACGCGCCGCCGCAGGTGATCAGTGTGACCTCTTCGTCGCTGGTCTGCTGGAAGATCTCGTCGAGGGGCGCGGTGTCCGCCTCGTACATCCGCGTCCAGGCGACGCTGTAGGTGAGCACGTCGCCGTCCGAATCGGTGAGCTGGAACGGATCGCCTGGTTGGAGGCGCCGGAGGAGTCCAAAGACTCTCAGCCGCCCGCCCCAATCGACGTGGCCGTCGAGCAGGGCGTTGCCCGGCGTGCCGATGCCGACGCCGAGCTGGTACCAGCCGACGGTATCCGGATCGCTGGGGGCTGCCATGGCCCCGTCGTCGTCCTCGCCGAGCGGCACGATCTGGGCGTGGGTGCCGATGCTGGGGATGTCGATGCGCACAGGCACACTGCCGGCCGCTGGCAATTCCTGCGCGCTTGCTGACGCGGCGCTTGCGAGTGCGAGGGCGGCGGCGACGACTAAACGCCCACCGCGTTGGAGACGGCGACGACGTTGTCGAGGTCGAAGACCATTATGCGCCCGCGCTGGCGGCACGTGCCGATCAGGTGCCATGAGCTGCAGTAGGGGAAGAGTACCTCGGGCCGCACGATGGGCTCCTGCATGGAGGCGACCGGCTCGCCCGCGGGATAGATCAGCTTTACGTAACTCTTGCGCAGCAAGGCTTCCGCCAGCGCCGCGAAGATCTCCTGCTGCCGTCCGCCGCGCTCTGCCGCGCTCGCCGACTCCAGCGTTTTGGCCACCAGCGGCCGCAGGTGCAGCGGAAACAGGTACGGCAGCTTGATCATCAGCGACTTCAGCCGGTCGACCGGCAGCGTCGGGTCGTGCGCCGCCCGCTGCAGCAACATCAACAGTAGCTGCGCTTCCGCCAGCGAGAACTGCGGCCCACTGTCCTGGGCGTCGGTCACGAACCGATATCCCTGACGTCGGACCAGGGGCAAATTCATCTCACGCCGGATCACGTTCAGGTCCGCCTGGACCTGGCGTTCGCTCAGGGCAAACTGACTGGCGAGCTCCTTGCGGCTCTTGCCTGGCTGCGACGCGATGTCTTCGACGAGCTGCCAGATGCGCCGAAATCGCTCGGCGGCGAGGCGCTTGTGGTCAGCGAAGGCCGCGCTGAATACGTCATCGTCCTGGTCCGGCATATGCGACTAGGCTCAACAAAAGAAAGCCGCGGGCACAGTAGTTACCACGGCCGGTCAAAAAGTTAGTGAGGAGCAGACCGCGCCGGAACTCCCCAAAAATCGGCTGACGTCCGCAAGGGCCCCAGGGACCGGTTTTGCGGAGTGTGACACGTCGCCGGCGACACCGTGACTACAATCGCTTTCGGTGCGCTTCCGCGTCATTGTCACAGCGCTCACGCTGGGCGGCGCCGCCTGCCTTGCCGGCCCGTCTTTCGCAGACCAGGCCGCGTGGGAGCAGTGGCAAAAGATCCCCGGCGTGGTCGACGTGGGCGCCCGCGCTGACGGCTCGCTCGTGGTGATGGCCGCCGGCCGCCTGTACCTGATGTCGAGCACGGGCGCCACGACACCCTTCGCGGCTGGCCCGGACGGCTTCAGCACCGACCCGAACGCCGAGCCGTACTTCGTGATCGCTCCGGCGCTCGCGGTCGATGGTGCTTCGTGCGCCTGGAATGCGGACGACCTGTTCGTTCTCGACCTGACGTCGCCGCCTGGCATCGCCCGCGTCGATCCGGCCGGGCATGCCAGCCGATTCGCCACGCTTGCTGGCGTGGACACCCTGGGCGGTATCGCCCTGGACACCACCGGCCGCTTCGGGTACCGCCTTCTGGCGACGGGTACCCACAACAGCAACAAGACCACCGTCTTCGCCATCGATTGCCAGGGCTCGAGCACGACCCTGACCGACTCGGCGCCCCAGGTCGAGGGCGGCATCGCCGTCGCGCCGCCTACGTTTGGTCAGTTCGCGGGCGACCTGATCGCGCCCGATGAAAACAGTGGCCAGGTGTGGGCCATCGACCCGGGCGGCGGGGTGTCGCTGGTGGCCGTGCCAGGCCTGCCGACTGGCGGCGACACGGGCGTCGAAAGTGAAGGCTTTATCCCGCCCGGCTTCGGCGGCGGCGGCTTCGCTTACCTGGCCGATCGCGGAACCCCGAACAACCCGTTCCCCGGGACCGACAGCCTGCTGCGCCTCTCGGCCAGCGCGCTGGTCGCGGCGGGCATCGAGGAAGGCGACCTGCTGATCGCGACCGAAGGCAATGGCACGACGATCGCCATTCGCTGCTCGGACACGTGCAGCGTGATCGAGGCTGCCCAGGGCACGCGCGGCGGCCACATCGAGGGCCACATCGTCGCCCTTCCCTGATCGGCGCAGGTTGAGCCTGAACGACCGCGGCGCGACCGAAAGCCAACCCCGGCTTCACCGCTCGGGCTTGGGAATGCAGGGGTCTGCCCGTATGGTCCGCAACCGTGACGCCAATGCGCTGGATCTGTGTTTTGGGCGACCTGGCGGCGGCGTTGCGTGAGCTCGGCGCCGAAGAAGATGGCCAGGATGTTGTCGAGTACGGCCTGCTGGTCGCCTCCATCGCCGTGGTCGTGCTGATCGGCGTCACCGCCTTCGGCTCAGTGATCGGCCCGTGGTTCAACCACCTCGCCGGAACGATCACCACCACCGGCCTCTAGGAAGGCGGCCGAAAACCTCGATTAGGAAGTTGTGTGCCTGCCGCCTTCCTAGGGCCAGTCTGTCACAGAAGTTCGGCCGACTGCGTCTTGTGCCGAAAAGCGGCTTGTCGGCCGAACTTCTAGCCGTCACCCTCGCCGCGGCGCGCGCCTAACCATCGGCGACCCCGGGGCGATTCGAACGCCCGGCCTCGTCCTCCGCAGGGACGCGCTCTATCCACTGAGCTACGGGGTCACACGCCGACCATGGCTGGGGCGGCGGTGCGCATCCAATGTTATCAACTGGGCCTATGGCAGAGCCAACGCGCCCTTACCCGAAACGCGAACAGGCCCATGGTAAAGTTGCCTTCTACAACAAGGAGGATGCCAATGATGTCGTCCGTGGAAGAGTGGGTTGACGAAGTCGCGCGTACTACGCGCCCAGACCGGGTAGTGTGGTGCGACGGGAGCGATGCCGAAAACGATCGTCTGATCGAACAGATGGTCTCGGATGGCACCCTCATCCGGCTCAACCAGGACACGCTGCCGAACTGCTTCCTCCACCGCTCCAACCCACAGGACGTCGCCCGCACCGAGCACCTCACCTTCATCTGCTCCGAGCACGCCGACGACGCCGGGCCGACGAACAATTGGATGAGCCCCGCCGAAGCGCAGGAGCGTATCTGGCCGCTCTTCAACGGCAGCATGCGCGATCGAACGATGTACGTCGTGCCCTACATCATGGGCCCGGTCACCTCGCCGTACGCCAGAGTCGGCGTCGAAGTGACCGACAGCCCGTACGTCGTCGCCAACATGCGCATCATGACCCGCATGGGCCAGGTTCCACTCGCTTGGCGATCTGTCGCCCGAGCGACGTTACATCGCGCATTTCCCAGAAACGCGCACGATCTGGAGTGTCGGCTCTGGCTACGGCGGCAACGCCCTGCTCGGCAAGAAGTGCTACGCGCTGCGCATCGCCTCGACCATGGGTCGCGACCAGGGCTGGCTGGCCGAGCACATGCTGATCCTGGGGCTCGAGTCGCCCGACGGGGACGTGACCTATATCGCCGGTGCCTTCCCGAGCGCGTGTGGCAAGACGAACCTGGCCATGCTCAAGTCGCCCCTCGAGTCCGAAGGCTGGCGCGTCTGGACCGTCGGCGAGGACATCGCCTGGATCAATATCGGCGTGGACGGCCGCCTCTGGGCCATCAACCCCGAGTCGGGTTACTTCGGCGTGGCGCCTGGCACCAACCGCAGGACCAACCCGAACGCCATGGACGCGGTCAGCCGAAACTCGATCTTTACCAACGTCGCCATGACCGAGGAGGGCGGCGTGTGGTGGGAAGGCATGGACGGGCCGGCCCCACGACGCCTCGTGGACTGGCAGGGCAATCCGTGGACGCCGACCTCGGGTACGAAGGCCGCGCACCCGAACTCGCGCTTCACCACCCCGGCGACCCAGAACCCGGCGCTCTCGCAGCACTGGGAAGATCCTCAGGGCGTGCCGATCAGCGCCATCCTGTTCGGCGGTCGTCGTGCGCGAACGGTCCCGCTGGTGTATCGCTCGTTCGACTGGGAGCACGGCGTCTTCATCGGCGCCACCATGGCCTCGGAGACCACCGCGGCTGCCACCGGCGCCGTGGGCGTGGTGCGCCGCGATCCGATGGCCATGCTGCCGTTCTGCGGCTACAACATGGGCGACTACTGGGGCCACTGGCTCGAGATGGGCAAGCGCGCCGCGAATCCACCCGCCGTGTTCCAGGTCAACTGGTTCCGCACCGATGACCAGGGCCGCTACATCTGGCCGGGCTTCGGCGAAAATCTGCGGGTGCTGCGCTGGGTGCGGGACCAGGTCCGTTCGCGTAATGGCACCGCGGATGCTCGAGAGACGCCCGTCGGGATCGTGCCGACGCCTGAGGCCATCGGCGCCGACGCGCTGGGCATCTCAGCGGCCGACGCCCACGCGCTGTTCGCGATCGATCGAGACGACTGGCTGCGCGAAGCCGAAGACCAGGGCGCGTTCCTGCAGAAGTTCGGCGATCGCCTTCCGCCGGCCATCCGCACGCAGCACGAGGCCCTCCAGAGCCGGCTCGCGCCAGTGGCCGTCGGCAGTCGCGTTTGATTCGCCAGTGAAGATCGCGGTTGTTGGCGGGGCGGGTCGTGTCGGCGCGACGACCCTCTTCCAGCTGGTGCTCGAGGGTGTCGCCGACGAGCTGGCTGTCGTCGACGTGGTCACCGACCGCGCCGAGGGCGAGATCCTTGATCTGCTCCACGGTACCCACCTCTCCCATCGAGTTACCTTCAGCGGGCCTGGCTACGAAGCGTGTGACGGCGCCGACTTCGTCATCATCACCGCGGGCATCCCTCGCAAGCCTGACGAGACGCGGCTCGACCTGCTGAGGAAGAACGTCGACAACCTGCGCGACAACGTCCTGCCGACCCTGTCGAAGTACGCCGGCCAGGCGTTCATCATCATGGTCGCCAACCCTGCCGACGTCCTGACGTACCAGGCCGCGATCCACGGCGCGTTCCCCGCCGACCGCGTCATCGGCACGGGAACGTTGCTCGACTCGACGCGGCTGAGGTCGCTGCTGGCCGCGCGCCTGCAGGTCGATCCGCGCCAGGTCTTTGCCTACATGCTCGGCGAGCACGGCGACAGCCAGTCTGCCTATCTGAGCGGCGCCACGGTGGCGGGCATTCCGCTGCAACAGTTCCCGGGCTACTCGCAAGCCCTGGTCGACGAGGTGGTCAATGCCACTCGCTTCGGCGGCGCCGAGGTGATCAAGCGCAAGGGCGGCACCTTTTATGCTGTCGCTCCGATGATTGTCGAGCTCATCAGGGCGATCAAAGACGACGCCCGCCAGGTGCTGCCGGTCTCGACCTTGCTCAACGGCGAATTCCTCGACATGCGCAGGGTCGCGCTGTCACTGCCGTGCGTGATCGGACGACAGGGCCGCGTTCAGCTGGTGCCGCCGCGATTGACCGACAACGAGCAAGCCGGCCTGCTCAAGTCGTACAACGTGTTGAGAGAAGCTCTCGAGTCGGTAGGGCTCTAGTTAGGAATATCCGCATGGCATACAACGTCACGCTCATCCCGGGCGACGGTACCGGGCCCGAAATCATGCAAGCCACGCGGCGGGCCCTCGAGGCGACCGGCGTCGCGTTCAACTGGGACGTCCAGGACGCGGGTGTCGACGTCATGGAGCGCTTCGGCACACCCTTGCCGGATCAGGTCATCGAGTCCATACGCCGCAACAAAGTGGCCATTAAGGGTCCGATCACCACGCCTGTCGGCACCGGCTTCCGCAGCGTCAATGTAGCACTGAGAAAAGCGCTCGATCTGTACACGAACCTGCGGCCGTGCAAGACCTACAAGGGCGTGCGTTCAAAATACGACGATATCGACCTGGTGGTGGTACGCGAGAATACCGAAGACCTCTACGCCGGCGTCGAGTTCGACGTCAACACGCCTGAAACCGCGGAGCTGCTCGAGGAATTCCACCGATTAGGTGGCTATACCCTGCGCAAAGACTCCGCGCTGGCGATCAAAGCCATCTCGATCACTGGCTCGCGGCGCATCGTCAGATTCGCCTTCGAATACGCGCGACAGAACAAACGCAAGCGCGTGAGCGCCGTCCACAAGGCGAACATCATGAAGTACGCCGACGGGCTGTTTCTGCACGTCGCCGAAGAGCTGGCTCAGGAGTATCCGGATATCGAGTTCAACAACGTTATTGTCGACAACATGTGCATGCAGCTGGTGCAGAAGCCGGACCTGTATGACGTGATGGTGATGCCGAACCTGTACGGCGATATCCTGTCGGACCTGTGCGCCGGACTGGTCGGCGGGTTGGGGATCGCCCCCGGCGCGAACATCGGCGACGACATCGCCGTCTTCGAGCCAATCCACGGCAGCGCGCCCAAATACGCTGGCCAGAACAAGGTCAATCCGACGGCGGCGATGCTCTCGGGCGTGATGATGCTGCGCTACCTGAATGAGATGGACGCCGCCGATCGCCTCGAGCAGGCCATCGCGTCGGTGATCGCCGAAGGCAAAGATGTCACCTACGATCTCAAGCCTCGCCGCGACGATCCGACCGCGGTGGGCACCGCCGAGTTCGGCGATGCCGTGGTGCGCAAAGTCCAGGTGAGCCAGAAGTCGGCCGCGCGAGCCTGATCCGCGTGCCCCTGACGCCCGGACCGCCTCGCGACAGTGTGCTGCGGCCGGCCTCGCCGTTCTTCCGGCTACTGGTCGACGAGGACGGCTTGACCGACGCCCTGCTGGAGTTCGTGACCGATCCCCGCGGCTCGCGCAACGATCGCGCGGTCATCCAGGACCTGCACGACCTGGCGCCCGGCATGGTCCCGGTCCTCGAAGCGATGGTCATCGACGGCGTCGAGCAGCGCTCCGACGTCGCTGCCTACGTCCACGCCTCGCTCTTCGGCATCGCCCCGGCCTCACTCGAGGACTAGCCCAAAAATAAATCGCATACCGAACAGGCGTTCTATGCGATCATCGGCATCACCCGCGTACGATGCCGTGGAAGGATCGCGAACAGCGCAACGTCTACCAACGAGCCTACCGCTTGAGGCTCGGAATGAAACCGCGCGGCGCGCGGGCTCATAGCAAGACCTGTTTCGGCTGCGGTCAACCGCTCGGTACGCGCGGCCTCAAGTACTGCACTCTCCGCCGCCAGCGCGACACGGAATACCGCGAATACATTCGTCGCTGGCAAGCGGGTGAAGTAAGCGGCGGCTCCGTCGCGTTCGTCTCGCACTACATCCGCCGCTTTCTAATCGACCAGGGCGGCGAGCGATGCTCGCGCTGTGGCTGGCAGGAACGCCACCCGCGGACTGGCCGTGTCCCGCTGGACGTCGATCACATCAACGGCAATTACGCCGACAACAGTCCCAGGAACGTGCGCCTACTCTGTCCGAATTGCCACGCCTTGACGCCGACCTACAAAGGAATGAACCGCGGCAACGGACGGCCATACGCGATTGTCCGCCGCAAGCCCCGCACGTAGAGCCGACGGTGAGAGTCGAACTCACGCCCCTCCGCTTACAAGGCGGACGCTCTAGGCCGCTGAGCTACGTCGGCAGCGCCCTGAGTATACGATTGGCGGCCACCGACGGGGCAGGTTGGACTGGCGGAACCGCCGAGGCGGCCCGTGGCACGGCTTGCTCGGATAGCGACACCAGGTCCAGCCGCGTCATGCGCAACGCCGTGTGAATGGCCTCGGCAGCCAGCTCGATGGCTCGTGAATTCTCTTCGTCACGGGCTCGGCCCACCAGCCACGAGATCTTCGAGGCATGCACTGCGGCGCGCGCCGCATTGGCGCCCATGAGCAGCTCTGGATGAGCGAGGCCCGTCCCGCGGTGCGCTTCGGCCTCGAGCTCGTCGGCGAGCTCTCGCGCGTTGACCCCCGACGTGTCCTGCCCCGCCAGCCAGCTGTTCGCCCAGCTGTTGAACTCGGTCGCCCCCAGCCCGCCGTCCCAGGCAGCCTGCGTGCAGAGCACGGCGAAGCGCGCGTGGTGCTGCGCGGTGAGCGTCGGTAACGCCACCTGCCGCAGCGTCGTCACCTCACGGCAGGCAACCAGCGCGTCGCCGGCGCCCGCTTCCCGGTCGACTGACGCCTCCCAGAGGCGCGGCAGGCGGAACCGTTCGTTCATCGGGTTCAGCAGCGTCGCCACAGTCGGCGACGCGTAGCAGCGGATGTTGCCGTCCTCGTCGTCTGGCATCAGTCCGCTGGCCACGTGTCTCGTGCGCTCGCCCCACTGCCGTCCGTCCGGGGTGCGGCTGAGGTGGTCGGTCAGTTTGTACGCCCGACGAACTGGCGCAGCCGCCGGAGCCAACATGCTCGGGGGCGCTGATGTCTTTCAACTGTCTGGTGCCGAGATCGGTGAGGCTCGCACCCGCGGGCAGCTGCGCGCGGACAATCTGGGCGGTGACTCCCGAGAGCAGCACCTGGCCGCCTTCCGCGAGCGCTCGCAGGCGCGCGCAGCGATTGACGGTCGGGCCGTAGTAGTCGCCGTCGCGCAGCTCGATCTGTCCCGTGTGGATCGCCATGCGGACGCGAATCGGCGCGCTGGTGACCCAGCGTTCTGCACTGAGCGCGCACTGCAGCACGATGGCGGCCGCGACCGCGTCGCGAACGTGGCGGAAGACGGCGAAGACGCTGTCGCCCTCGCCCTTGCTCTTGATGACGTGGCCATTCAGGCGTCGCACGCAGGCAAAGACGATCGCGTCGTGGCGTACGAGCGCTGCCCGCATGCTGTCGGGCTCGTGCTCCCACAGGCGCGTGCTGCCCTGGATGTCGGTCAGGAGGAAAGTTACGACGCCCGTCGGCAGTGCACGCGAAGATTCCACGTTAGAGTGATCGGCCAGCTCGGCCCTCATCTGAAGCGTGGCACGCGCAGTGCTCAGGGCTCCGTTGGCAATCAATGCGTGGATTGACACCTCCGCGGCCCGGCCGGTCGGTGGTCGTGGCGTTGTTTGAGCGCGAGCCGCGGGCGCGCCAGGCAGTCCAGGCTGTGCTCGATCTGGGCGTGGATGAGCACGCCGTAGGCCTGTTGGCGCCGGGCTCGAGCTCGACGGTCACATCGGACGTCGCCAGGCTGTTGGCCGTGGCCGCTGCCGACGGTGGCGACATCACCACTGTCCTGGCCAGTCTGGGCGTGCCCGAGGGCGAGGCGCGTTTCTGCGCCCAGGAAACGTCGAATGGCCGCACCATTGTCGTCGTGGACGCGGGCAGTGGCTTTGAGGCCGTACGCGACGCACTGCTGCGCCACGGCGGTTACGACGTCCAGTCTCGCCGCCGCGAGCTGGCCCGCGCCAATGGCGCCGGCGTGGCTGGCGGAAGTGGTCCGCGACCGATCGACCTGACCGGCTCCTGGGAAGACGTCGCCGACGAAGCAACCACTGGCGCCGAGGGCGGCGCCGACCGTCGCATCCCACGCCAGGGCACCGACCAGCTCATCCCCGCCCGCGACGTGCGCCCAGCCCCTCCCAGGGTGCCGCGAGAAAGACGATTGCCCTAAAATTCACGGTCGCGTCCCCTCCGGTGGGGTGGCCGAGTGGTTAATGGCAACGGTCTGTAAAACCGTCCGACGGAAGTCGTACGCAGGTTCGAATCCTGCCCCCACCACCGAAGGCAACACGAGGGCGGCCATTTTGGGGGGAGTACGCTCGGGGCGTGCTGTTCGAGCGGCGGCTTCAGCGGGGACTGGCGGATGGATCGATCCGTCTCGCGTTTCGACGCTGGCGACAGCCGCAGGTGGTGGGCGGACGGCGGTACCGGAGTCCAATCGGGATGGTGGCCGTCGACGGGGTGTCCGTGGTCGGTGGAGAGATCACGCTCGAGGACGCGAA
>VBGG01000607.1 GCA_005883405.1 Chloroflexota bacterium
TTGGCCCCCGCCTGACGGTGCACGTGTGGAGCGGCAACGTGCCGGGCCTACCAGCCCAGAGCCTCGTCTCGGCGCTCCTGGTGAAATCCGCGAGCCTGGGCAAGGTGGCCTCCGAGGAGCCGCTGTTCGCCACCCTGCTGGCCGAGTCCATCGCCGAAGTGGACCCTCGGTTGGCGGAGTGCCTGGCGGTCACGTACTGGCCCGGTGGCGATGCGGTGGTTGAGCCGCTCGCCTTCGGACAGGCCGATGCCGTCATCGCCTACGGCAGCGAGCGCGCGATGGAACACATCCGAGGTCGAGTACCGGGGCACGCGCGGTTCGTGGCCTACGGCCACAAGCTGAGCTTCGGCGCCATCGGGCGCGAGGCACTCTCCCCCGAGCGTTTCGCCGATACCGTGGACCGCGCCGCGTATGACGTCGCCAAGTACGACCAGCAGGGTTGCCTCTCACCGCACCTGTTCTACGTTGAAAGCGGTGGGCCCGCGAGTCCGCGGGAGTTCGCGGAGGCGCTCAGCGGCAGTCTGGAGGTGGCGGGTGACGAAGTGGCGTTGTTCTCGAACAACGGCGGCATGGTTCTGTTCGATACCGACGCGGCGTTCCAGGCTTCGTGCCTGAACCGCGCCATCTGGGTCAAGCCGGTCACGGACCTCGTCGATGACGTGCCGCGGCTGGCCGGGCCGGTGCGCCGCTTTCTACAGACGTGTGGCGTCGCGGCCGACGCCTCACGCGCTCGCGCGCTGGCAGAGGCGCTCGGCCGGCTGGGGCTCGATCGCGTATGTCCGCTGGGCCGCATGGCTGATGTCGCGCCCACCTGGCACCACGACGGCCGTTTCACCCTGCTCGAGCTGCTGCGCTGGACCGATCTCGAGCCCGACGCCAGCGCCGGCCGCTGGGAGTTTGCGCACCCTGACCTCGGCCTGTACGGCTCCGCGTCACAACACGTGTCGGCGGATGAGGAGGCGTCACATTCCGCTGCAAGAGGAGAACTCCGCCATGACCGCTGACGCCGTCGCCGCGAGGCCGAAGACGCTGATCCTTGGCCTCGAGGACCGCCCAAGTCTTCCGCAGGCGGTCGTCATGGGCTTTCAACACGTGCTGGTGTCCAACGTCTGGCTCGACCCGGTGTTCGTCGCCGCGGTGGGCGGCCTGTCGGCCGGACTGGCAGGCAACCTGGTCAATGCCATCTTCCTGGCGGCCGGGCTGGTGACGCTGACTCAGTCCACCCGACTGGTGAGACTGCCGATCGTGGAGGGCCCATCCGCTGCCTTTGACGGGCTGATGATCGGCTTCGCAAAGGGCGGCCAGCTCGCCATGGCCACGACCGGCCTGTTGATCGGCGGGGTCATCATCTTCGTCGTGGACGGGAGCCGTCATCCTGCTCGTTGGCATCGCCCTGGCGGGCTTCACGCTGGAGGAGTTTCTGGGCGGCTCGCCCACCAGCCCCGACTTCGCCGCGCCCAGCACGCTGTTTATCGGCACCGCCACACTGCTGACGGTCCTGCTCCTCAGCGGCTTCGGCCAGGGTCCGCTTCGCACGTATGCCTTCATCTGGGGCCTGCTCGTGGGAGACGGCGCGAGCGCTCTCTTCGGCCGTCTCTCCTTTGACCCCGCCGCGTCGGCGGCATGGCTCGGGATTCCGCAGCTCCTGCCGTACGGCGGCTTGCAGTTCGACCCTGGCGTGACTCTGGCGATGCTATTCGCCTTCGTGGTGGCGGTGGTCGAAGCGATCGGTGTGTACTACGCCGCGGGTGCGATCCTGCAGACGCCGATCACCGATCGGCGCATCCGCCTGGGCGTCTCGGGCGAAGCGCTGGGTTCGATCATCTCGTCGCTGTTCGGTGGATTCGCCACGACGGCATACGCCCAGAATGTCGGACTGCTGAAGCTGACGGGCATTGGCAGCCGCTTCGCGGTCACCGTCGCGGGCGTGATCTTCCTGATCCTGGCCTTCATCCCGAAGCTCGGCGCGCTGCTGGCGGCGACGCCCGATCCCGTCGTGGGCGGCATCTTCCTGCCAGCTGCCGGGTCGCTGATCCTGACCGGCGTGTTGACGCTGGCGCGTACGCCCGACACTCCGCGCCATGCTGCGGTGGCGGGTCTGGCGGTCATCGCCGGCACTGGCGTGCCGCCCCTGGCTTCGGCGCTTGGCGCGAAGCTTCCAGCGGTGGTCACGCAGCTGCTGTCTCAGCCAGTGGTCGTCGGCGCGATCGTCGCGCTGGTGCTGGAGGCCCTGCTCGTGCAATTACCGGGCGAGCCCGAGTCGGAAGGCGCGACGCAGGCCTCGTTGTCAGGCGAGACGGCGTAGTCCGCATCCAGTGCGGCTAGTGCCGCTCGGCGCATTCCGTCGCTCGTTCGCGGGCGGAGTTCAAAGGGGAAGAACCCCTTTAGATCCTCCGCATGGTGAGAGGGGACAACCGCCTTAGATCCTTCGCAAAGGGGGAACGCCCTTTTTGTTTGCTCGCATGGTGAGAGGGAGCACCCTTTAAGTCTACGGTGAGAGGCAGACTCGACTCCGAATGAACTGCCGGAACGGCGGGGCATACTACACGCATGCCTGAGCTCGGCGATTCGCTCGGGCTGGCCGTGGCGCTGGGGCTGGGGCTGCTGCTCGTCGCCTGGTATTGGGCTGGCAACGAGCTGATGCGACGGCGGGCACACCGCCTGGCCCTGTGGAGCAAGCGCGTCATCGACCCACTCGGCGGAAAGCAGAGCATCCGTTGGCTGGGCGGTCAGGCGTTCCGCCTCGAGGTTGAGGAGCCCAAAGCGCCGTTTCGAACGCTGATGCTGACCGGGTTGATCGAGTCCTGGGACGTACCGATGGTCTGGGCCTGGAACCGGCTCCACGGCCGCCGCGACATGGTGCTGTTGCAGGCGACCTTGCTATCGCAACCGCTCTTCGGCCTCGAGGTCTATCGCCCGGGCACAGTGCTGGCGGGCGATTCGCGCCACTTCGCACATCAGGAGGGCTGGGTCGAGGAAGCGCTCGACGATCTGACGGTTGCCGCTCCGGGCGAGCCGCCGCGCCGTCTCGCCGCCGAGCTGGTCAAGGTGCTCGACGCCGAACGACCACGCCTGATCCGCCTGGCCGTCAGGCGGCAGGGCAGCCATCTGACGTTGGCGCTCAGCGTGCCCGATCCAGCGCTGTTCGACCCGTCGGACGTGAATCGCCTCGCGCAGCGGATGGCCGAGCGCATTTCGCAGCCGGCTGGATAGGATGCCCTGCTCTGCCTTCGGCCGGCAGCCCGTTAGCTCGGGTCAGCCCTTGACGCCGCCGACGATCAGCCCCTTGATCACCAGTCGTTGGGCGAGCGTGTACATCAGCACCGGCGGCAGCGCGGTGATCAGCGCGCCGGCCATCATCTGGCCCCAGTAGAAGACGTCCTCGCCGAGCATCTGGGTCAGGCCTACCGTCACGGTCCGAGTCGAGACCGAATTGGTGATCACCAGCGCGTACAGGAACTCGTTCCAGGCCTGGGTGAACGAGAACAGGCACACCACCACCAGGGCGGGCGTGGACAACGGCAGCACGATTCGCCAGAGCACGCCCAATCGGTTGCAGCCGTCGATCAAGGCCGCTTCCTCGAGCTCGACCGGGATGCTCTTGAAGTAGCTCATCAACAGCCAGGTGCAGAAGGGCAGCGTCAACGTCGGGTACACCAGGATCAGTGCACCCACCGTGTCGGACAGGCCGACCCCCGCGACCACCTGGAAAAGGGGAATGAACAGCAGCGCCTGCGGCACCAGGTACGTGAAGACGAGCCCCAGGGCGATGACGCGGCGGCCGGCGAAGCGCAGCCGCGTGATGGCGTATGCGCCCAGTGCGCCGAGCGTGATCGACAGTGCCGTGGCCGCGATCGACACCTCGGCGCTGTTGCGCAACCAGATGCCGAACTTACCGCCCAGCAGCGACACGTAGTGCCCGAAGTACACCGTCTTGGGCAGCAGCGTGAAGTCGTCGTAGATCTCTTTGTTGGTCTTGATCGACGCAAGGATCATCCAGACGAACGGGATGACCGTCCACAGCACGAACACGACGAGCGCGACGTAGGTGGCGATCACCCAACCGCGGCCGATGGCTCGCCGCCCGGCGCGAGTTGACCCGCGTGATCTGCCGCGGACGCGTGTGCCCGAAGCCTGTGCAGCAACTGCCATCGGTTACTCCTGGCGCAGCATGCGTCGGGTGAGGAAGAGGACCAGGACCAGATAGAACGGCACCATGGTCATGGCGATGGCCGCCCCAGCGCCCAGTTGGTGGCCAGGGATGGCCGTGAAGTAGGACAGCAGCGGCAAGGTAGTGGTGGCGTAGTTCGGTCCGCCGTTGGTCAAGACGAAGATCGGCGTGAGGTTGGCCGAGGTCCAGATCGTCGACAGGAGCGCCGTGACCGTGATCACCGGCTGCAGGCCTGGCAGCGTCACGTGCAGAAACCGCCGCCAGGTACTCGCCCCGTCGATCTCGGCCGCCTCGTACAGCTCCTGGCTGATCGCCTGCATGCCAGCCAGGAAGTTCATCGTCCAGAACGGCGTACCTGCCCAGACGATGACGACGATAAGTGCCGGCACTGCCAGGCGAGCGTCGTTGAAGAAGTAGATGTAGTCATCCAGGAGCCCGAAGTTGGCGATGGCGCCGTTGATGGGCCCGGTGGTGTCGAACATGAAGCGCCAGACGTAGGCCGACACCACGGCGGGGACGGCCCAGGGCAGGAACATCACTCCTCGGAAGAGGTTCTTCGCGGGTAGATCCTGATTCAGGACGCACGCCATCGCGATGCCGATCACAAACTTGGTAGCAATCGCGCCACCCGTGACGAGCAGCGTCGTAAACATCGCCTTCAACCAGGGCGAGTCCGCCGAAAAGAGCGCCGCGTAGTTGGCCAGGCCGACCCACGTACCGGTCTTACCTATGAAGCGTTCCTGAAAGCTGAGCAGTATCGCGTCGACGAACGGATAGATCAGCAGCGCCGTCACGATGATGACGACCGGCGCCACCAGCAGCCAGCCGAGCTGCCACTCGGGCCCCAGCACGCGGCGCAGGGTGCTCGAGCGCCTGCCGGGCGTAGCTTTGAGCGGGGCGGCGAGCGTATCCGCCACGCCTCAGGCCTTCGTCAGCTTGTTGTACGAGTCCATCATCTGCGTCTGTGCCCAGGCTTGCGCTTCCTCGATCTGCATGTTGTCGTTGATGATCTTCTGCA
>VBGG01000125.1 GCA_005883405.1 Chloroflexota bacterium
CATCGCTCGTGTTGGTGATCGCCAGCAGCGCGTCGGCGTGGGTGTGGTCGACGAACGCGTACGGCAGCAGCGCGTGCAGAATGGTCTCGACGGACGGCGTCGGAGCCGAGGGATCGGTCCTCGCCGCGCGCAGCTCCTGCACCATCTGCGCATCGGACAGCCGCTCGAGCGAGGCCAGGCGCAGCACTCTGTCGAGGCGTACTGGCGCAAAACCCGCCGCTTCGATCGTCTCCAGGTCCCACCCGCTGCCCTTGACGTACAGGATTTCCTCCTGGTCGCCGAAGATGTTGCGCTCGCCGAGCTTGACCGAGGTGTTGCCGCCGCCGTGCAGCACCAGCGAGTGGTCTCGACCGAGCAGGCGCGACGCGTACACCTGCTGAGCTAGCGGAGCGTGGTACGCATCGACCTCACGGTCATCCCACAGGCTCATCATGCGGCCGAGAATCTAGCGCATCAGTCGGGCGATCGCATTTCCGCGGGCCCCCAGAGAGGCTCAGCGCGTGATCGACAGCCCTTCGCCCGTTTCCAGGAAGCTCTTCAGGCTGCTCAGGACCCGCGGCCAGCCCGAGCCGACGTTCTTGAACGTGCGCGTCTCGTTCGGGAAATCGTCGTGCACCAGGGTCAGCCTGCACGTGTCGTCGGCCGGCTCGATCTCCCACGTTACGCGCGATGGGGGATCGTCGCGCATCAGCGGATCGCGACGAAACGACCACGTGGTGACGAGCCGTCGCGGCGGCTCAGCCTCGATGACCTTGCCGTCCACGACCAGCTCCTCGTCGATCCAGTACGCCACGCGCTCGCCGGGACGCCAGGTCGAATCGACGCGCGACTGACGGAAGTACCGCACTGTGAAGCTCGGGTCGGTAATCGCCTGCCACAACTGCTCGGGAGTGGCGCGGATATAGATCTGGAACACATGCCGTGGGCGATCCATGTGGTCTCCTTCGAGATCGACCTTGAGGCCTGCCATTGCGCTCACGAATGGCTCCGCGTATTTGCCGATCCAGCGGTCGTGGATCAGGCGGATCGGGACGGGGTTCAGGAAGTGCAGCTTCTCTCGGCCCAGCTTGCGCGTGGTGATGAGGCCGGCGGCTTCGAGCAGGCGCAAGTGCTTCATGACGCCGAAGCGGGTCATGCCCGGCAACCGCGCGGACAGCTCGCCCAGCGTCTGCCCGTCTTCCGAAAAGAGGCTGTCGAGCAACAGTCGTCGGCTCGGATCGGCCAATGCCTTGAAGACGTCGTCGCCCGCGTCGCCGGCCCACGCACCCGCGGGCGCCGACGACAGGTGAGCCATCGGTCACTAGTCTAACCTCGCGCCTGAGTCATCGCTCGCGGTCTTGTGGCCGCGGAGGCGAATCTGCCGCGGCTCCTCAGCTTCAGTTGAACGAGGTTTCGGCCGATTCTCACGATGCCAGACGATGAACTACACGCCGAGCGTACTGCTGTGGCTGCGGCGCACGGTTGCCGCCGAGTGGCAGGGACCCGCCGACCTGCCGCGCTCGCTGACCATCGAGTGGCGACTGATCGCCTGCCGCTGGGTGGGCATGCTCGCCGTCGGACCGGCGCTACTGCTCATGCACCTGCCGATCGAGCGCCTGGTCGGCGCCTACGTGATCCTGTTGTTTGGCGCGGCGTACAACGTCACCGTCCGCTGGTACCTGCAGCGGCAGCCGGCTCTCTTCGCCAACGGCTACCTGACGACAGCTGCCGACACCTTGCTCAACATCTCGATGGTGCTCGTTGGCGGAGGCTTCGACACACCGTTATCGAATGTCTTGTTCACCGGCACCATCTCGGTGGCGATGCGCTACGGCTACGGCCCGGCGATGGCCATGACGCTGATCTTCACCATCTCGGATGTGCTCGAAAAATTCGTCGTCCACGAGCCCCTGGATGCGGATGTCGCGTTCCGCTCCGGATTCCTGGTCATCACCACGCTGCTGGCCAGCTATCTGCGCAGCCTGACCATCAAGGCCGAGGTGGCGCTGCACGACCGCCTGGTCGAGCTGCAGCGGCTGTACGCCGACCTGGCCGTGGCTCACCAGGAGCTACTCAGCCTGGATGAGGCCAAGACGAGCTTCCTGGCCAACGTCTCCCACGAATTGCGCACTCCGCTGACTTCCATCCGCGCGTTCTCCGAGATCCTGCAGAACTACCCGAACGACGAGTCGACGCAGCAGGAGTTCTTGCAGATCATCACCGCCGAGAGCGAGCGGCTGACCCGTCTGGTCAACGACGTACTCGACGTGACCAAGATCGAGTCGGGCGAGATGGAGTGGCGCGATGAGAGCGTCGATGCCGCCACGTTGCTCGATCGGTGTGCCCGCACGTTCGCGCCTGTCGTGGAACAGGCCGGGCTGCAATTCGAGCAGCAAGTCCCGCGCGACCTGCCGCCGATCCGCGGCGACTACGACCGGCTGCAGCAGGTGGTCCATAACCTGCTCAACAACGCGATGAAGTTCACTTCGCAGGGATGGATCAGCCTGCGCGCGTGGACCGTGGCCGACGAGCTCCACATCGTCGTGGCGGATACGGGTGTCGGCATTGCCGCACGCGACCACGAACGCGTCTTCGAGAAGTTCCAGCAGGTCGGCGACGCGCTGACGGGTAAGCCGAAGGGCACTGGCCTGGGTCTGACGATCTGCCGCGACATCGTCGCGCACCACGGTGGCCGGCTGATGCTCGACTCGCAGCCGAGCCGCGGCAGCACGTTCACCATCGTCCTGCCCGTCGACGCGCACCAGCTCGCCCTGGCTGCCTGACCCGCCGTCCGGGCGCCTAAGATCGGAGCATCGCCACTCGAGCACTACTCTTCGCCGGGGCCCTGGCGCTGATTACCGCGCTGCCCGATCCGCGGTCGGCGCCCTCCGCGACCGCTCAGGCCGGCGGTTCAGGCAAGGTGCTCGGCCCGGCGCGCGGCCAGGTTGCCTGGCTGGATCTCGTCGCCCCGCGGCCCACTCCGCTGACCCAGCTGGTTCAGCCTGCGTACGCGGCCGATGTGGCCGGCGCCCCAGGCGTACCGTTCGCGGTAGCCAGCATCGTCGGCGGCTTGCCGACTGCCGCCCGCGCGCTGGGTGGTGACCTGGTGTTTGTTCGACCTCCAGTCCGCCACGTCTCGCCCGCTGCTGTCGAGGCAGTCTGAGGCCGAGTCGCTCGATCTGCCCGCACTCTGGCCAGACGGCAGCGGCGTCCTGTACCAGCGCTCCAACCTGTAGGCGGCCATCCCGATGCCCGGCCAAGCACAGCCCCAATACCGCAGCCGCATAGAGCAGGTCGACCCTGACGGACAGGCCAGCCAACCCTTGCTGGACGACGCGCGTTACCCGGGCCCCGCGCCCGACGGCTCGCGCTTCGCCTTCGTGCGTTCCATCGACCGCGGCGCGGGCATCTTCGTCCACTCCCTGGCAGATGGATCCGACGCCGAACTGGTCCCTGCTGGACAATTCCTGGCGCTGGCGTACCCGAGGTTCTCGCCGGACGGTCAGCAGCTCGCGTTCGCCGCGGTCAGCCGCCTGGCGCCCATCGGGCGTGGGGCCTCACCCCTCTTGGGCGGCTGGTTGACGATTCGTGTCGCCGAGGCCCACGGGTTTCCCTGGGAGATCTGGCTGGTCGATGCCGACGGCGCCAACCTGCGCCAGCTGCCCGACGTGCTTGACGACGATCCGTCCGTCACGTGGTCCCCAATGGCGGCCAGCTGCTGATCTACGGCGGCTGGGGCAGCTTCCTGGTCGATCTCTCGAACGACGAGACCACGACGCTGCCGTACGTGGCTGGCTACGGCTCGGTGGCCTGGCTCAGTGATTAAACAATGAGAGCGCCGCTCCATTCAGGAGCAGCGCTCTCGAGATCCGCAACGCGCGGCCGTCTGGTTAGACGGAGCCGCCCAGCTTGCTCAGCAGGCTGCTGACGGCTGGTCCAAAGATGATGAGGCCAGCGATGGCCAGGACGGCCACCAGGGCGATGATCAGGCCGTACTCGACGAGACCCTGGGCGCGCTCGTGTGTCTGAACAAACATGGTTCCGATTCACTCTCCAGCGGTTGGTACGCCAGAGCATGTCTCAGGCATCGCCTCCGCCGAAGACCCAAAGCTACCGGTTCTGCCAGTCGGACGGCCCTGCCTGCGTCGCCAATCGGCCAGACAGCCTGCGCGTGATCAGCCGCGATCGGCAGTAGCCACCACCGGCTGACGCGGTCCAAACCTGCGCAGCAGGAAGAAGTCGAGCCCGTAGTAGCCCGCGTTCTTCCAGGCCAGGATCAGCCCGATCTCGAGCAAGGCCAGGATCGGGTTGCTGCTGGCGCTACCCGCCAGCATGTACGCGAAGTTCATCGCCAGGCCGCTACTCGCCGCGATCGCGACGCCCGCACCCAAGAGCACGGCCACACCGACCGTCAGCTCGCCACCGACGATCAGCTTCGAGAACCACGTTTCGGCGTGGTTGTCGACGAGCATCTGCAGAAATGCGCGATACCAGTCGTAGGTGATAACGGGCTGGCCTGCAGGTGTGGTGCCCAGGGCACTCGTCCAGTAGGTGCGAATCGCCGCGCCCGAGCCGTCCATCCAGGCTGGATCTGTCAGCTTGTGACTGGCCGCGGTGAGCCACTGGTACCCGAGCCACAGCCGCACGCCGAGCCACAGCCACGCTGCCGCGGCGTGGCTGAAGAGCAACGGAACGAACGGCGGATCTTGCAGGAGCACGTGGCCGCGCTCATCAGTCAGTCCGTCGACCACCTTGATAGGCGTAAGCATTAGACCCGATTTATCCCTCCAGAGAAGATGCAAGCTCGCTAACAAAACGCTACAGGTTGTATCGCTGCAGTGTCAATTTACGCGACGTATCAACACTGCCCAACGATTTCATAGCGTTACTTGTGCATATGTGCCTTTGGTCACCAGATATTCCGACTATGGCCAGCAATTTGTGGCACCAAAGTACGGTTTCGCAGTCGGAGAATTCCCCACCACACCCTTGCAGTTGTCTCGCGTTGGTTAGCGGCTGTAACCCCGATTGTGAATCTTAAGATTCGATGAACCGCTGGAGCGGGGGAGCGTGGCTGAGCGCCCATGTGCAGGCGCCAGATCGTCCCCAGTCAGTCATGGCTTCGAAGAGCGTCCAGTGCCCGCGCCGCTTCTTCGATGATCGATGGGGCCGTGTTAGATGCAATGAGCCCTAGCTTGCGACGAGCCGCACGGTCGCTGATGACTCCTTGCGAGCGGAGCAGCACGATCACCGCGGGCACCGTAGCCACCTCCAGGCCCATGTTCCGCGCGTACTGTGCGCCTGACCTCTCGTTGATCAGCAGCACGGCTCCCAGCGCGGCTGGCAGCGCGATTGCCTCGGCCTCGCCGAGACCGAAGATGCCAAGCGGGGCGACCTCGACGTCAGGCGTGCGGAGCTCATGTTGGAGATGGCGGAACAACGTTGCATACGGGTATTCGCGTGGTGCGACGCCTGCTTCGCCGGCCATGATCTCCACGGCAACGGCTTTCGGAACGATGATGTCGAACAGGTCGAGGCAGTTGGCTGCGATCTCGGCTCGATAGGCCTGGACCCAGAACGAGGTGTCCAGAACAGCCGGAATGCGGTCGCGCCGCTCCGTCACGCTCCGGCGGGCTCGACCTCAGACGCAGCGGCTGCCAAGCGTTCGTCGCCAAAGCGGCGCGCCAATCCTTCGAGTTCCGTGGTCAGACTGGACGGACCATCGAGCACACTGATTCCCTTGTCGGCCAGGACATGCAGAAATTGCGCGCGTGGCAAGCCAGCGATGCGGGCACCGTGTTCAGCGTCTCGCTCCTCGAGGTAAACGCGGATTGCTTCGGCCAGACGCAGCTCGCGGATGCCCCGCACCGCAGCTCGCCTTAGCGCAACGGCCTCGACGTCGCCGGAGATATCGAGGTACTCGCGTAGTTCGGCGACCTCTTCCTCAGTCAGTCGGATCGACTTGGTGGTGAGCATCGCCGCCTCCCGTTCACTTCCTGCGAGATGCAATGAGCACCTTAGAGCATCTAAGAGCATCTCGTCAACAGGTGCCGTCTTCATGACGGCACGTCTTTGACCTTGTCGAAGAAGCTCTTGTTTTCGGTGGGGGTGTTGGTGGTGGAGCCGAAGGTGGCGGGGAGTTGGCGGAAGAGTTTCTTCTGCTCGTCGCTGAGTTCGGTGGGGGTGCGGACCTTGAGATGCACCTGGAGGTCGCCGCGGCCGTGCTCGCGCAGGTAGGGGACGCCCTCGCCGCGGATGCGGACGATCCTGCCGCTCTGCGTGCCGGCGGGGACCTTCAGCGGCAGCTGCTTGCTGTCCAGGGTGGGAATCGAGAGCTCGTCGCCGAGGGCGGCCTGCGAGACATTGATCGGCATCTCGAGCAGCAGGTCGTTGCCCTGGCGCTTGAAGAAGCGATGCGGCTCGACGTGCAGCACTATGTACAGGTTGCCAGGCACACCGCCGCGTGGGGCCGGCTCGCCCTGGCCATTCATGCGCAGCTGGATTCCCTCGTCTGCGCCGGCCGGGACTTCGACCACCAGGCTGGTCCGACTGCGAACCACGCCGCGACCCTGGCACTCGTGGCAGGGGTCGGAGATGACCTGCCCTTCGCCGTTGCAGCGATCGCACAACGTGACGTTGACGAACTGGCCAAAGATCGACTGCTGGACGCGCCTGATCTCGCCGCTGCCGTCGCAGCGCGTGCACTTCGTCGGCTGCGTGCCGGGCTCCATGCCGTTGCCCGTGCAGCGTGAGCACGTCACGTGCTTGGTCAGGCTGATCTCTTTGGTGGCGCCGAACACGGCCTCTTCGAGCGTGATGTGCAGGTCGTAGCGCAGATCCTGACCGCGCTGGACACGCTGCCTGGCGCCACGTGAGCCGCCGGTGCCGAAGAACGACTCGAACAGGTCCTCGATCGACAGGCCGACGAAGTTGCTGAAGTCGACCGTGCTCCCTGCACCGGCGCGATCGAACGCCGAGTGGCCATAGCGGTCGTACAGGTTGCGCTTCTCGGTATCCGAAAGCACCTGGTACGCCTCGGTGGCTTCCTTGAAGCGCTCGGTGGCCTCGGGCGCGTTGTTGCGGTCAGGGTGGTACTGCAGCGCCAGGCGGCGATAGGCCTTCTTGATGTCGTCGTCGGACGCGGTCCGAGTGACACCCAGCACTTCGTAGTAATCGCGTTTGGTGGACGATCGGGGCATGGTGGAATTTGTGGCGACAGAACCTTAGCGTAGTCTGAAAAATTTACAAGACTTTCCCAGCCGCGACATCAGCGGCCTGGTCGGCTGGCGACCACGTCCATCAGCTCGGCCATGAAGCGCACCATGGGCACCGCCCGCCAGTAGGGCAGCCGCGTCGGCCCGAGCACACCGAGCACACCCCAGGCATCCTCTTCGGACCCGTAGCGCGTCAGCACCAGCGACGCTTCGCGCATCTGCTCCAGGCGGTTCTCGGCGCCGATGATTACCTGTACGCCTGGCGTCGCCAACGACTCGGCCAGAAAACGCGCCAGCATAGGCTGCTGTTCGAGCACCTCGAGGATCGGCCGCAGCTTCTGACTCTGCGCAAACTCGGGCTGGCTGAGCAGCTGCGCAAGGCCCTCCAGCGACACGTCGGCAAACGCCTGCTCCTGCGCTTGCTGCAGCAGCCGCACCGCGACGCTGGCAAATGGGCGGGCGCCTTCGCTGACGGCCCGCAGCGCATGACGCACCTGGCCGGCCGTCTTGTCGGCGAGCTTTTCCGAGAGCTCGTTGCTGAAGCGAGTGAGGTCCTCGCGAGGCAGGGCGCGGTCAGCGCGAGAGATGATCTGACGAACCCCACCAGACTGCATCAGCACGGTCACCAGGACGAAGTCGTCTTCAAGGGGGACCAGCTCGATGCGCCGCACTCGCGCATGCGTGGCTGCCGGCCGAGTAGCGACCGCCGCGCTGCGCAGTGTGCGCGCCAGGAGCGATGGACCGAGGTGGGTAGATTCGGTCCCCGCCGCCGCCATCTGGTTGAACTGCATCCGCAGCGTGCGACGCTCGGCGGACGAGAGCTCGCGGTCTTCGTGCATCAGCAGCTCGACGAAGTAGCGATAGCCGCGGTCTGTCGGCACCCGCCCCGCCGACGTGTGCGGCTGAGCGATCAAGCCAGCTTCCTCGAGCGCGGCCATCTCATTGCGGACCGTGGCCGGCGAGAGCTGGGCCTCGTACTTGCGCGCGATCAGATCAGACGGCACGGGCTGGGCAAGCGCCACGTACTCCTCGACCACGTGTCGGAGGATGCGTTCTCGGCGTGGGGTTAGCTCGGTCACAGTCACGGGCGCTGCCTGCTCGTATTTAGCACTCTGCGTGCCGGAGTGCTAAGTCGGTGCGCGGCGAATGATACAAAACCGGGCGCTATACTGCCGCGAAGCTCTCGCATGGCACAGCGTCGCGTCGTTGTCACTGGACTGGGCGCAATCACTCCCGTCGGCCTGGATGTGCCATCCACCTGGGACGCGATCATCCACGGCCGCTCGGGCATCGCGCAGGTTCAACGCTTCGAATCAGACGACCTGGACGTGCGTATCGCGGGTGAAGTCAAAGGCTTTGACCCCAACCAGTATCTGGATCGCAAGGAAGCACGCCGCATGGACCGCTTCCTCCAGCTTGGCCTGGTCGCCGCCCAGGAAGCGATGCGCGATGCGGAACTCAAGATCACACCCGACGAAGCCGACAAGGTGGGCGTCATCGTCGGCAGCGGCATCGGCGGCATCAGCACGATCGTCGACGCGGCGATCACCCTGCACACCCGCGGGCCAGATCGGGTCGGGCCGTTTGTGGTGCCGATGATGCTGCCCGACATGCTGGCCGGCATGATCGCCATCCAGACGGGCGCGAAGGGCACGAACTTCGCCGTCGCGAGCGCCTGCGCGACCGCCGGCCACGCGCTGGGCGAGGCGGCCGCGATCATTCGCCGCGGTGATGCCGAAGTCATTCTGGCCGGTGGCGCGGAGGCGCCTGTCACGCGCATCGGACTGGCAGCCTTCGATTCGATGCGCGCCCTCTCGCGCCGCAACGACGAGCCCTCCCGCGCGAGCCGGCCCTTCGACGCCGAACGGGACGGCTTCGTGCTCGCCGAGGCGGCGGGGGTCCTGGTCGTCGAGAGTCTCGAGCACGCGACCAGGCGTGACGCGCACATCTATGCCGAGATCACCGGCTATGGCTCGACCGCGGACGCCTACCACATCACCGCGCCCAGCGAAGGTGGCGAAGGCGCGGCACGCGCGATGTGGGCGGCGATACGCCGGGCGGGCCTGCAACCTGGGGATATCGGCTATATCAATGCGCACGGCACTTCAACGCCGCACAATGACCGCGCAGAATCACAGGCGATCAGGTCGGTCTTTGGCGAGCATGCACCACCCGTGTCGTCGACGAAGAGCATGACGGGCCACCTGATCGGCGCCAGCGGGGCTGTCGAGGCGATCATCTGCATCAAGACGATCCTGGAGGGCTGTTTGCCACCAACGATCAACTACGAGCATCCGGACCCGGATTGCGATCTCGACTACGTGCCGAACGTGGCTCGCTCGAAGCGGGTAAACGCGGCGCTGTCGAATTCATTCGGGTTCGGCGGCCACAACACCGCGCTCATCGTGAGTCGTTACGAGTAGCTCAAACTGGCTCGAGGCGGTGCGGCAGGTCGTCGCGGCGGTGCGGTCCAGCGACGTGACCGACCTGGAGTTGGCCAACGTCGATTTCTCGGTGCGCATTCGTCGGCAGCCGGGCGGCGCCTTCGGTCGCGGAGAGAGCACAGACGAAACGGAAGCAACGCTGCACCGCGTGGTCGCGCCGTTTACGGGCGTGTTCTATCGGTCGCCAACACCGTCGGCCCGGGCGTACGTCAGCGAAGGTGACTGGGTCGACGCCGACGCGGTAATCGGCCTGGTCGAGACGATGAAGATCTTCAACGAGGTCACGGCAGACGTATCGGGCCGCATCGTCCGCTTCGCCGCCGAAAGCCGCCAGCTGGTACACGCGGGGGACGCGCTGGTACTGATCGAGCCGGGCGCACGGGCGACGGCCGAGTCGGAGCCGCACCTGTGAGCCAGACGTTCGTGCGCATCGGGGGGTGGGGCAAGTACCTGCCGGACCGAGTGATGCCCAACTCAGAGCTGGCCGAGCTGGTGGATACGTCGGACGAGTGGATCCGCGCGCGCACGGGCATCGGCGAGCGGCGGATCGCCGCACCGGAAGAGACCACCTGCACGCTCGCCGTCCACGCCGCCCGATCGGCGCTGCAGCAGGCGGGAGTCGAACCTGAGGAGCTCGATCTGGTCATCGTGGCGACCTGCACACCGGACTACTCGAACATGCCGGCGACCGCCTCGCTGGTGCAACACGCCCTGGGCGCTCCGCGCGCTGGTGCCTTCGACCTGAACGCGGTGTGCAGCGGCTTCCTGTACGGGCTTGCGACGGGGAGCCAGTTCATCTTGAACGGCGCGTACCGCTCGGTGCTGGTGATCGGCGCCGAGGTGTTCACCCGCATCCTCGATTGGCAGGACCGCTCGACGTGCGTGCTGTTCGGGGATGGCGCCGGCGCGGTGGTGCTGCAGCCAACGGACCAGCCCGGGGGACTGCTGTCGTTTGTGTTGGGAAGCGATGGTGCGGGCGCGTGCAGCCTGTTCGTGCCCGCCGGTGGTAGTCGACAGCCAGCTTCAGCCGAGACCGTCGCCGAAAGGGCGCATTACGTCAAGATGCAGGGGCGCGACGTATTTCGGTTCGCCACCCGCGTGCTGCCCGAGTCCGTCAAGCAGGCGCTCGAGGCGGCCAAGCTGAGCACCGAGGACATGGACCTGCTGATCCCACACCAGGCGAACACGCGCATCATCGACGCCGCGGTCCGCCGCCTCAAGCTCTCGGAGTCGATCGTGTTCTCGAACGTCGAGCGGTATGGCAACACGTCGGCGGCGAGCATCCCCGTCGCGCTGTGTGAGGCCATCGAGGCCGGACTGGTGCAGGCCGGGTCGACGATCGTGATGAGCGGCTTCGGCGCGGGACTGAGCTGGGGGACGGCGGTCTGGAAGTGGCAGGGTTAGAAGTTCGGCCGACAAGCCGGTTTTCGGCGAAAGTCGCAGTCGGCCGAACTTCTTTCGACAGACTGGGCCCTAGGTGCGCGGCCGACGACGTAGCGAACGCATCGGGATCTCGGTGGCCGCGTTCCTAGGGCGTCGGGGGAGGGACCGGGATCGCCGCCACGGTGTACATGGCCTCGACGTCGCCGGCGAGCACCAGGATGCCGTTGCGGAGCTCGCGCGGCACGACGAAGAGCAGGCGCCGCGGCTCCTGCGACTGACCAGCCGCGATGCGATCGGCACCGGCCGAGCGGCCGTCCCAGATCAGGATCGCGGCCGGGTCAGGCGGCGTGAGCGAGCGGCCGAAATCGCCGACCGTCGGCGCATCACCGGTGTAGACGACGCCGTCCTCGCCGAATAACCACGCCGACACGTTGAACGCCCGCGGCTGCTGCGCGTCTTCATTGCGGTACTGCACCCCGAGGCTCACCTCTTTCCAACCGCGATTGCGGATGACAAAGTCGGCGGGGTCCGACGCGTCGACACCGAGCAGATTGAGCGTCACTTTGCCGGGCACAGAAACCGGACGGCCAGCGGGCTGCGCATCGGATGGTGGCGCGGTCGCGGGAAAGGCGACCTGCC
This sequence comes from Chloroflexota bacterium, assembly GCA_005883405.1. Classification (GTDB taxonomy): domain Bacteria; phylum Chloroflexota; class UBA6077; order UBA6077; family CF-72; genus CF-72. Next base: position 11,660 of record VBGG01000125.1, read on the forward strand.
GCACACCCGCCGAGACGCTGCCAAGGTCCAGCGGCTCGAAGCCACCAATCAATGGACGCAGCCGTCGCGTGACGTCGTCGTCGCCCGTCTTCGGACCGAGGCTGGTCAGCGGCGGAATGCTCAGCGTGCCATAGTCGGTCAGGTCGGCCGGAATCTTGAAGGTCAACACGTTGCGGGCCGGAGTGAGGATGCTGAGCGTGCCCGACGACTCGGCCGCGGCGCGGAAGCCAGCCGGCAGGCGTAAGAGCACCGGGTACGTCGTCAAGGATCGCGCGGTGGCGGTCCGCAACCCGAAGCTCGTGTTCGAGCGCAGCGCCTTGTAGCGCTTGCCGTCGCGCGCGGTCAGGACGGCCGCGGCCAGGTTAGTGGCCGACGGGTCGGTTCCGCCGATGCCCACGAGCCGAGCGGTGTCGGAGCTGTTCTCGATGGCGAACGTGATCGTCAGGTACTTCCAGGCAGCCTCAGGCGTGGCAGCCGGAGTTGGAGCGGGCCGGCCTGACGCGAAGCCTTCAGGCGTCGGCTCGGGCGGCGGCAGTTGGGACTCCTCCAGGCTGAGCGGGATGATCTTGAGCGCGGAAGCGCCTGGATCGGGCGTGGGCGTCAGTACCGCGGGTGGACGCGTCGCGGGAGCCGCGGTGGGCTTCGACGGCGGCGCGGGCGCGGTGCAGGCTGTCGCGATCAGCACGACTGCCGGCAGAAGCCACCGCACGGTGGCTATTTCACCACGCCGCACAGCGTTTCGAGGGCGCCGTCACGGCCCGAGTGCGAGATTCAGGATGCGTTCGCAGACCTGTCGGGCATCGAAACAGGCCTCGGCGAGCTCTCGGGCAGCTCGGCAGTGCCGGGCGTAGTCGGCATCGATGGCCGCGAGCGCGTCGACCGCTTCGGCCACGGTCGAGAAGCGAAACATGCCTTCGCCATTTGGCAGCCACGCGCTCGGACCGGTGTTCTGGACGACGACCGGTCTCCCACTGGCCAGGTAGCACAGCGTGCGATCACTCACCCAGGCGTTCTGGAACAGCATGCAGCTCGGCTTGGCGCAGCTGAACTCTCCTCGCGAGCCCTGGATATAGGCCTGGTAGGCCTCGGGCGTGCCTGCCACCTCGCTCGAGTCGCGGATCCGCCATCCCTGCGCCGTCATGAACTGCCGGTCCTCCGCGTCCGTGTCGATGAGGAACAGGGCCAGCTCGAGTATCTGCGGGGTGAGGCGCGGCAACTCGGCAACACGCAGGAACGCCACGCGCTTGGTGTTCTCGAGCACCTGATCGCCATCCACGAGCCAATCGAGGCCCCACCAGCTCGACACGGTCCTGAATGCGTGACCGCCAGGCTCGCGTATGCAGGGCCACAGATCCAGACAGACAGGCGGACGAATTCGGAGCCAGTACAGACCGCAGTCAGGAAAACGCGCCGCCGGTGTGCCGACCGTCTCCCCGGTCGTGAAGTACCGATCGTGAGGACTGACGGTGACCTGTCCGCGGCTGATCCAGAACTGCAGCAGGCCAGGGTCGATATCCACTACCGCTGTGCGACGAAAACAGGACAGTAGCGCCGGGTCGATCCCGTAGTGGAAATTGAGCAAGAGGTCAGCCCGTCTGAACACGGCCTCTGCTTCGGCTGGGCAGACGCCGAGATACTCACGCGAGCCAACCGGGCCAGAGTAGAGGATGAGCTTTCCGGCCAGACCGAAGCGCTCCATGCGCTGGGCGAATGTCGACAAGGCCTCGGAATCGCGTTCTGGCTGTCCGCTGCCGCGGAAGGCCTCGAGCCAGTAGACGTCGCAGCCGAGACGCCGCAGCCCCTGCACGTATTGCATGTAGACCCAGAAATGTCCGCCGCCCTGGGGGAAGTCCGCGACGTTGTAGGCGGACACGACGATCGTAGTCACGATGCGATTCAGCGGCAGCCCGCGGCTTCACGGAAGCTGACGAGCCGGATCTCATGCCGCTCGAGACACCGCCGGACGGCGGGATCGCACAGCGTTCGCAGCTCGATCTGCCGCTCGACGCGATAGGTCGAGGGAAATTCGGGCTCGACGTAGCCGGGATGGCAGCACAGCTCATTCAGACCCGGCTCGACCTCCGTTTCCAGGATACGGATCAAGCCTTGAACGCCAATCTGCTCAGGGTGGGTCTCGCCACCCCACTGGCCGTAAAACCGCGACACGCTGCGCACCGGGCTATATTCTCGCAGCGGCACGTCGAGGCACCTGGCCAGCTCGAGGAAGAATGGCAGCAGGCGCGCGTCGCGATGAACGTTGTGGTGGGAGTCCAGGTGGGTCGGCGCCCGCCCGACCAGTGTGTAGAAGCGGTCGGCCTGTCGGTACAGCGCTGAGCGCGCTTCATCGAAGCCAGCGCACCGCTCGATGCTGTCCAGGTCGGCGTGCAATCCCAGGCTCAGGCCGGGTCTCGATCGAGCAAACGCAGATGCCTCTGCACTGGCGGGCATGCTCACCATCAGGCTCGCGCTGGTGAGGATCCCGCGTGTGTGCGCTTCCAGAATTCCTCGATTGACGCCACGGCTCGCCCCGAAGTCGTCCCCGTTGACGATCAGGTGCTTCATGCCTGGCCCTCTTGTACGGGTAGCACAGGTTGCAGCGCATCGAACCATTCGGCGACCGCCGCGAGAGCATCCAAGCCCCAAGAGGCGCCGTCCTCGATGACAGCCAGCGCGGGCCAGATCACGCTGCTGGCATAGCGAGCCTGCTCGGCCGTGTCGAACAGGTCGTTCAGCGCCTCGTCGGACGGCAGCCGCCAACCAAGGCGTCCCACCGCTGCGCGGTACATCTCCATGATCGCTGGGCGGTGGTGGGCAGGAAAACGCAGCAGAAACGCCGAGAGGTCGTAACACGCGGGCCCCACGCCGGCGCGGTCCCAGTCGATCAAGCACACCCGTGGGCCCCGCGGGGCCTCGACGACCAGCGTATTGGTAGGCCAGAGGTCACCATGCAACAGGGTCTCTGGACCACCGAGCTCGACCATCGCCCGTGATCGGACGCGCAGCTCGAGGAGCAGCGCCGTCAAGTGCCGTAGCAGCCGCTCGCGAGTGGCGGACTGGTGCGGCTGGAGGTCGACCGCTGGTGGCCGCATGACGTCCAGAATGCGGAGCGCATCGTGCACGTTCTGGCCGTAGAAGGGCACGCCCAGATCCGTGCCGTGCGCGCGGCAGTCGGCCAGGAGCGGATGATCGGCGAAGCGCACGTGGATGCAGGCCACTGCTTCGACCACCGCGCGCACGTTCTCCAGGTCGGGGTTTACGGTGTCAAGGACGCCGTCGCCGAGATCCTCGTACACGTGCCAGATTCCCCGACCGCGCTGGTCGGCCGCTACGCCGAGTAGAGGCGGGGCATGGCGCTCGAGCCGTACGGCGGGGAGCCAGCGCCGCCCTACCAGCTCGTTGCACTCGGCAGCGCGCGGCGTCAGGCGCTTCACGACGACACCCCGGACGCGTCCATCAATCGCCAATCGCAAGCGGTAGACATGCTTCGAGAGCCGCTGCTGCCCAGGGATGGAGACGTTAGCCCCGCCAAGGGCCGTGCACAGCGCCCCGTGCAGGCCCACCTCGGCTAGCCGCCGCATGCCTCGAGAAGTGCCGGCAGCGCGCGGCGATAGTCGAGATACTCATCGGCGAGGGCGCGCGCCGCGCGGCAGTGCGCCGCGTAGTCGCGGTTGATCGCCTCAATACCGGTCGCGGCCTCCTCCAGTGTGCTGAATGCGAGCAGCCCATGCCCCGTGGGCACGTGTTGCTCGAAGCCCGTGGCCTGGGCGAGCACCGGTTTACCGCTGACGAGATAGTGCGCGGAGCGATCGCTGAACCAGCCCGAGCGGCCTTTCACATAGGCATTCTTGGCGACGCCTAGCTCGGCCCTGGAGCGTGCGATGTAGCGCCGATAGCTGGCGAGGTCCGAGATGGCGGTCGCGTCGGTGATCTGCCAGCGGTTGGCCCGCAGCAGCGCGACGGCATCGTCATCGTCGCGGTGACGTCTCAGGGCAAGCTCGAGCGGCTGCCGCACCAGTCGCGGCAACGGGGCGAAGCGCACGAACTCCTCACGTTTCGACTGGTACTGCTCGCCTCGGTAGCAGACATCACCAAAGCCAGTCCAGGAGGCGACCGTCGTGAACGCCACAGAGCCTGGGTTGACGGCCACTTCCCAGTACTCGGGCACGACCGCTGGGAGCATCTGGTGCCACACGAGGCCGCAATCGGGGATCGGACTGGAGGGGGTGCCGATGTTGAGACCGAGGGTGAGGAACACCTCATGACTCGCGAAGTTCAGGTCCTTGCCGTAGGCGGCCGACCAGAGCTGCGTGTACACCGGGTCCTGGTCCAGGTACGCCCGCCGCCTCGCGCGCTCCAGGATCGACTCGGTCTTCAGGTGACCGGCGACATTCAGGACGAGGTCGGTGTCGCGCGCAATGTTTTCGAGCGTCGCCAGCGGCAGCCCGAACGAGGCCTTGCCGCGATCGTAGATCTGGCAAGCCCGCTCCCCGAAGCCGAAGTATTCCATGGTCGACTGGAACATGCTTCGGTTGACGCTGGCCTCGAGCGGACAGGGTCGGCCGGCCGCGTCAACACACCAGGCAGGCTCGACATCCTCGACGTAGTACACGTCGTGACCCAGTTTCTGGAGACCGACCGCGAGCTGGAGGAAGTTCCAGGCGAACCCGGGCGCGTAGGGGGAGAGGGAGATGACGCCGGCGACGATGATCCTCATCGGCTCAGATCCCGGCTAGCCACTGCTCGGCCTCGCGCACCCATTGCGCGACCCGCTCGGCTGGCGTGTGCCAGGTCGCGAAATAGGCCAGGCGGCACATCGTCTGGTGCACCTCGCAGGCCGCGAAGAGCCGCTTCAGCTCCCGAGGACGGGTGGGGAGTAGCCCGCTCCCGGCGAGCTCAGCGCAGTATGCCGCACGCATTTGACTGTCGGGCCGCGGACCGAGGCCGTACTTGAGGTGAACGAGGTCCAGCAGCCCGCAACCAACGCCGGCCATCTCCCAATCGACCAGACAGATCCGCGCGGGTGTGCACGAGCGATCCGCGACGACGTTCTTGGGAGCCAGGTCGTTATGCACCAGCGTGATCGGTTGGCGCTCGAGTAGCTCGGCCACGCGGGAGTAGCTGGCAACGATCCCTTCCAGGCCTCGTGCAAGGTCCGGCAGTCGGCTCACCACCGCCGATAGAGCCCGCCCGGCCCACGCGTGGAAGTAGCCAGCGTCCAGGCGAAGGAGGAAGTCGCACGCCAGCAGCTGCTCTGGGCGGGCGGCGAAGTACCCCTGGAGCTGCGCCAGGCGGCGGGCCGCGGTGGGCCAGTGCTCGAGGTCGGTGTACTTGAGGCTCCAGTCGGGCACATATTCGAGATACACATCCCTGCGCTGAGTGGCCACGTTCCAACGAGAACCGTAATAACGAGCCACGGGCAGCCCAACGTCTCTGAGAAGGACCTCGTAGATGCGGACTTCGCGACACCTGTACTGCTTGTCAGGGTGGTCTGCCTGCTCAGCGCCCAGGTGCTTGACGAACAGGGACAGCTCGGTGCCGTCGGCGAGCGAGACCGAAAGCACGTCCGCCGGGAAGAGGCTCGGCACCTTGATCGGATCGCTTCTCAAGACGGTCACCACAACGTTCCGGCCAAGTGCTTCCGTCAGAAGCTCCTGCACATACAGTCTCAGTGCAGCTTGCTTCTGGTGTGCGAAGTCGCCGCTGGAGCTGGTCTTCACAAGCTGTCGCACAGCTGACTCACGAGGGTGACGAGCTTCGACACTTCGGCGCCAGTAAAACGGCGGTCCGCGGCCGAGCCAAGCAGGCTCAGCATCCGATGGACGCGAAATGCGTTGGCCAGGTAGCGCAGCTCCTCGAGATCGGGTACGGACAGGCCATGCCTGGCGGCCTCGGCGCGGTACGCCTCGGCGAGCAGGTCGAGGCGCGTCGGGTCGAACCCTTCGGCAAGGTAGGCGAAGTCGTACGCCGGTGGGCCGAGCCCAGCTCGCTCCCAATCCACCGGGCAGATCCGCGGCGGCTGCAACGTGCCGTCGACGAGGACGTTGTATGGTCGGTAGTGGCCGTGTACCAGCGTCAGAGGCCAAGCCACCATCATCGCCAGCGCCGGCTCGTACCGCTCCAGGCTGGTGCTGAGCTGCTTCGCCAGAGGAGCGG
>VBGG01000602.1 GCA_005883405.1 Chloroflexota bacterium
ATATACGCTGGGCCTGGCAAAAGGCAGCCTCCTGAAGCAGCGCGGGGGACTAAAGGCCGAGCTGACGCCGCCTTGGGGGGTGATCGGACTGGAGTTACTGCGCAGGTCGTCTGGCTCATCGACCGAGCTCCGAACGGCCGTCTCCGCGGCGTTTTAGCGCCAGGGAGCCGTGCCCGAAGCGAGTTGACAGCCTTCCGACGGATGGATCAGAGCATGCCTCATGACAGAGCGAAACTTCAGCCGCTGACATTGGAGGAAATCACGGCGCTGGAATCGCGAATCGCGAACGTTCGCATCTTCACCATACTCGGCCTTCGCGACGTCACGTTCCTCCGAGGAATATGTCGAGCCGTGGCCCCTCGTCGGCGGGAGTACGACGGGATCTTCGAAACTTTTCATGGTGGCCTGCTGATAACGATCGCCGATTCGACAGCCGCACTTGCAGTGCTAACGCTGACGGGTCCACGAGCCAAGATCACGACCACCGACATGAGCATCCGATTCCTGATGCCAACACTAACCGACGTGGTGGTCGAAGCCCGAGTGATCAAGTTCGGCCGCACGCTCGTCCCGCTGCAGGTGGATCTGCGCAATATGGATGGCAACCTCGTCGCGATCGCACAGGTCACGTATATGCGATTGGAAGGGTGACCACTACTCCAAGGAGAGGACGCGGCCTGGGCTCCTGGCAGTAGCGGGAAGACAGACGCGCGGTCCCGGGCTCGACGAGGCGGAGGTGCGCGCTGTGCTGATGGAACGTCTCAGCTACACTGCATGATGCTCGCTGCGGCCTATCTGTCGGTGGCTCTCGCTACGGCGCCATCTGAGACACTGCACATCCGGGCCCTCTCGCATGCTCCCTCCTTCAGCGGACACGTTGACAGTCTCGAGTGGGGCTCGCCGAGCTTGATGATTTCGAAGCCGAGCGGCCTCGTGCGCGTGTGGGCGCGGTGTTGGCGGCATGAGGTCTACATTGCGGCACTGATTGAGGACGCCACCCCCTATTGGGGAGACGACTTCGTCGTGAGCCTGGACCCGTTGGGAGATCGATCGGCCGCACCTGATGAAGATGACCATCAGTGGTATTTCCGGCGCGTGCTCGACAGCAGCGTCGTGTTCACCGGGCGAGGCGGACGCTGGCGCCCACCTGGGGATGATTCGCGCTGGCGATTGGGGGGGCGGCACTCCGGGCGGGGCTGGGCGGTTCGTGAGGTGAGCGGCCACACGCGGTGGTCGATCGTCCTCAAGCTCGACGCGCCATGGTTCACGCGTTCTGGGCAACTGCACCCCGGTATTGCGTTTCGCACTTTCGATGACTCCCCAGGTGGGTGGTATACCTGGCCGGCCACGCCCCTCGGCCTCGACGGGCGCGACCTTGAGCGCCGACCGGATTTGTGGGCCGTCGTGATGCGCGAATGAATGGTCCGGAACGTGGCGGCGTCGGCATCGCCCTGATCGCCTGGCTGGCGGTGCTCCCGCCGAGCCTTGTCGGCGAAATCGTTGCGCGCGTCCTCTTCCATGTCGAGTTGCCGGGGCTGGGGTCGCCTTCGCCGGGCCTGCCCTGCTGCTTGCGCTCGTCGCCCTCACTCGCGCACGCCTCGACCTCCGCCCGCTCGGCCGATATCTCCTCGCGCTCGTCGCGCTCACTGCCGGCGGCATGGCAATGGCCGCGATCAAGCGCGGTGCGGCGTGCACCGCATGGACCGCGCGGGTCTCCTACGCTGCGGGCATGGTCGCGGACTCCTTACTCGAGTTGATTCCGTGCCTCCTCCTCGCGCTCACGGCGATCGGGGTCGGGCGCCGGACACTCTTCCTCACGCGCGGCGATCTGCGCGCGCAGCATCCACTGCCCTTCGGCCTTCCCACGGTCTCGTGGGCGCTTCTCGGCCCAGCTCTCGCCGTACTCTTCGCGGGTCCGCTCGCGCTCCAGCTCATACTCAAAGTGCCGCCCGATCCACGGCTGCTCAGCGGGGCGCTCACCAGCCTACCGCTGGCGCTGGCCTTCGCGGCCTTCGACGCGGCGCAGGAAGAATTCCGCTTCGCATGGTGTTGCTCGCGCGGCTCGCGCCCGTGGTAGGCACCGGGCAGGCGCTGCTTGTGACCTCGACGCTGTTTGGAATCGGCCATTGGTTCGGTCACCCCTCGGGCGCGAGCGGCGTCCTCATGGCGGGGTTTGCGGGCTACGTATGGGGCCGCAGCGTCCTGGATACACGCGGCTTCTTCTGCGCGTGGCTCAGCCACGGCATCCAGGACGTCGTGATCTTCCTACTTGTAATGATGTCTGGCCGCTGACCGTGCGTCGCGACGCGGTAGAGCAACTGCAATCGCGTCAGGGTCCAGGTCGCACCATGACCGTGCCGAAGCAAACCGGCGAGCTCTCATTGAGCATCCGTAATCAGGTGCACGTCCTTGAGCTCCTCGATCTTGTTGATCGCTATTGCGTGCGTGCCCCCACGCTCGAAGATCGTGCCGCTCACCCTTACGTACTTTCCCACAAACGGAAGCAACCGGTCTCGTTGACTCGAGTCCGGCGTCGAACCGGAGATGGGCACGAACAGGGTTCCGTCTTTGGCAAGGATAATCAACGGAGAGCCGTGCTGTGCGCATTGCAGGGCACATTGCAGATTGAACTTGGTTGCGCTGGTCGTCAGGTTCTGCATCGCGCAGGAGATGTCACGAACCAAACCCTCGATCGTCGCCGTGGACGTAGCAGCGTGAGCATCGGGCTTTCGCACGGCTTGGGCCACCGCAGGCTCCGCTCCGCTGACGCCCACGGCAAGAATGATCCATGTCGCACCACGAGCCGACCAGGTCATAGAATTCCTCCTTTCGACTAGTTGCATTGCAGGTCTGGGCGTAGCGTGTCTTCTGATGTTTCACCAGATACGGTATGGTCTGTGGGCGGGAGATGTTTCCATGACGGATGAACGATGATGGTCGGCCCGAGTCTGTATGAGGTGGCCGCGCTGGTCGGAGAGCCTGTCCGCCTTCGCGTGCTCGTCAGCTTGATGGGTGGTGAGGCACGACCAGCTTCGGAGCTGGCGCGGATTGCCAACGTCTCGCCCCCAGCCGCGAGCGCTCATTTGGCGAAGCTGGTGAACGGCCACCTTCTGAGCGTCGAGCGGGTCGGCCGCTGTCGTTTATACCGGCTCGCGAGCGGCGAGGTCGCGCACGCAATTGAAGCAGTCGCAGCCCTGAGCCAGCCGGTAGGCACTGACATCGAGCTAGCAGCGACCTCATGGCGGCTGGCTCGTACTTGCTACGATCATCTCGCGGGCCGACTGAGTGTGGAGCTGTGCGATGCCTTCCTCGCGGGGGGACTGCTTCGGGTCCAGGAGCGGCTGTTCGACGTGACGGACAAGGGCGCCCGGTGGTTCGCGGAACAGGGCATCGATATCGATGCCCTGCGGAGCGGTCGCCGCCCCCTTGCACGCCGCTGCGCCGACTGGACTGAGCTGCGTCCCCATGTGGGAGGTGCCCTCGGCGCCGCGCTCCTTCGCCGACTCCTCGAGCGCAGGTGGCTACGCCAAAGCAGGACCTCCCGTGTCATCTCGCTGACCCCCGAAGGTGATCGTGCGCTTCGGGCGGTGTTACGGCACCTCGCGACCGTGACTGGAGCCCCGGCGGGAGGATAAACGTGTCGTCGTAGGTCAGGACCGAGGGGGCGGAGGCTCGGAGCTCCTCCTGACGTGGGTAGCAGAGTCGCCTTTCTGGACTGACACATGGCGTCTGGAGAGGGATCGCAAGATCAGGTTGCCCCTCGAGGATTCGAACCTCGATTACCTAATCCAGAGCGCCGGCCCCAGGGCATTGAAAACAGACAAATTGACCGGACGTGGCGTCCCGACGAGCATCGGCGCCCTGTCGGTCTGACACCGGTGCCCGCTCGTGCCCGGAGAAACGCTTGTAAAATGCTTGCAGAGAG
>VBGG01000126.1 GCA_005883405.1 Chloroflexota bacterium
CCCGCAAGCTGCGCGCGACGCGATCGCTGATCGCTTGCGCGCTGCTTGCCGGTGCAGCGTTTACCGCCATTCCCGCCGAGGCCGCCACGACGACCGCCTCGGGAATCACTATCACCACCAACCTGGTCGGGTCGGCCACCATTGGCCAGCACTCCACCTTCAACATCGTGGTGACCAACAACACCGGCACGGCGCTTACCAACATCCTGGTCGGCGATAAGCTGCCTCTCGGTTCGAAACTGGCCAGCCCGATCAGCGGCGTCCCGGTCAACTCGTGCGTCCGCGGCCTGAATGCTTTCGACTGCCTGGTTACGAGCCTGCCGGCTGGCGGGAGCGTCACGCTGTCGTTCCAGGCCACCACGACCACCGCCTCGCTGACGAACCTGGCTGCTTTCCAGGGCTTCATCGGCGGCTTGTTCCACACCGTTGCGACAACCTCGTTCAACACCGCCGCCGCACCCGTCGTTGCACCCGTCGTTGCACCCGTCGTTGCACCCGTCGTTGCACCGGTACCCGCACCGGTCCAGGTCGGCCAGGTCGCCCAGCTTGGCCAGGTCGGCCAGGTTACCGCAGTGGCCCGGGCTGCCCACGGCCGCCACACGGGGGACTAGGGCTGAAGCCAGGGGGCGCACCGCACCTCGCTTCAATCACAAAAGGCGTCTGCTCCAGGCAGCAGACGCCTTTTTGTGTGTCCCGCCGAGCGGCCGAAGATACGGGAAACCCACGTCGTGCATGGAACTCTCGTCGCATACAGTCCGTGGCGTGATGACCGATCAACTCTTTATGCACGCGTCTGGCATCGGCTGGGACGAAGCGTTGGTGGTATTCGGAGGTCTCGCGGTTGTTATGGTGCCCAGGCCGTACTGGGGGGTAGCTCGTGCCACTCGGCAGGTCGTGACGTTCGGAATCCGCGCCAGACACGACCTGGCGCGATCAAGCAGTGCTCGGTCCGCTCGATCGCGGCGATCGCGCAGAGGCGCTGGCGGCATACAGTGCTGAGGGAGCGCGCATGGCCGTCACCGTCGACGACATGATCGAGGCCTTTCTGGCCAAGAAGCACACGGTCGGCGCGGCACTGGAAACGCAGGCGGAGACATCCTTCGACCAGACGCGTTTCATCGCCATCCTTTTGTCGATCCTGGCGGTCGGCCTCGGCCTGGGCATCGGTTTCTTCCTTTGGCGCAGCATTGCTCGCGGTGTCGGCCAGGTCGCCACCGCCGCGAAGGGCCTGGCCGTTGGCGATCTCAACCAACGCATCCCCCTCGAATCGGACGACGAAATCGGCCAGATGGCAGCGGCCGCGCGCGAGATGATCGCGTGGACGGGCTGTTGTTCGCCCGCACGATCGCTGAGCGTCTGATCGCAGAGGAGTTCGCGGGAGCCGCTCCGGCCAAATATTGACACCCCTGGGCGGCGCGGGTGTAGCGTCGCCACGGGAGGTGTCGAGTGATACCTGCATCATTCAGGTACGCGGCCCCGCGCTCGATTTCCGATGCCGTTGACCTGCTGAGGACCTACGAGGACGCCAAAATCCTGGCGGGCGGGCACAGCTTGCTGCCGCTGATGAAGCTACGGCTTGCCAATCCGCCGGTCCTGGTCGACATCAATCGTATTCCCGGACTCGCCTACATCCGTGAGGATGCCGAGATCGGTCGCCTGCGAGTGGGGGCCCTCGCCCGCCACATCGACTTCGAGCACTCCGACCTGATCCGCGAGCGGTATCCGTTGCTATGGGATACCGCGCGTGGCATCGGCGATCCGCTCGTCCGCAATCGTGGAACGATGGCCGGGGCCGTCGCCCACGCGGACCCGGCCGCCGATTGGCCAGCCGCGCTGCTGGCCGCCGAGGCTGAAGTGGTCGCCAGCGGGCCCGACGGCGAGCGGGTCATCGAGATTCGCGACCTGTACATCGCGATCCTGACGACAGTGCTGCAGCCCCAGGAGCTGGTAACCGAGGTCCGCGTGCCGTTGGCGGTCCCGCGCTCGGGTGGCGCCTACGAGAAACTCGAGCGCAAAGTCGGCGACTACGCGGTGATCGGCGTTGGCGCGCAAATCACCCTCGACGAATCCGGCAATATCGCTCAGGCTGGCATCGGTCTGTGCAACGCCGGCCCGACGAGCATCAAGGCGATTGACGCGGAGGAATTCCTGGCGGGTAAGCCGGTCGCTCCTGACAACATCAATGAGGCTGCGCGCCTCGCGATGGAAGCGTCTGACCCGGTGGATGACGATCGCGGCCCGGTCGACTACAAGCGAGCGATGGTGCGTGAGCTCACGCGCCGCGCGCTGCGGCGGGCGGTGACGCGGGCACAGGGAGGTGCCGCATGAGCGCGCTGGAGCCGGTGGGTCGCGCGGGTATCAGCGTCAACGTGAATGGTCAGCAGCATTCCGGCGAGGTTGAGCCGCGACTCCTGCTGGTGCACTTCCTCCGAGAGGACCTCAACCTCACCGGCACGCACATCGGTTGTGATACGTCGAACTGCGGTGCGTGTACGGTCGTCCTCGACGGAGTGGCGGTGAAGTCCTGTACGGTGCTGGCCGTTCAAGCCGACGGGGCCAGCGTTGAGACGGTAGAAGGCCTGGAGCAAGGCGGCCAGCTCCACGCACTCCAGGAAGGTTTCTGGCAGGAACACGGACTCCAGTGTGGGTTCTGCACGCCGGGCATGCTGATGGTGTCCCACGCGCTCCTCCAGGCGAATCCAAGTCCAACGGAGGACGAGATCCGCCGTGGGATATCCGGCAACCTGTGCCGCTGCACTGGCTACGTGAATATCGTCAAGTCGATTCAATACGGGGCCGCGAAGCTGCGCGGCGAGACCCCCGTGAGCACCCAGGAGCCGACTCATGCCTGAGGCAACCCAGATCCGCGGCATCGGTCACAGCGTCCGCCGTAAGGAGGACCCGCGGTTCATCCGTGGGATCGGCAAGTACATCGACGATGTCAAATTGCCGGGCATGCTGTACATGGACATCGTGCGCAGCCCGTATGCACACGCGCGCATCACCCGCATCGATTCCTCGGAAGCGCTGAAGGTGCCCGGCGTGGCGGCGGTTGTCACTGGCAAGGAGCTGGAGGCAGCCGGATTGGCGTGGATGCCCACGTTGATGAGCGACACGCAAATGGTGTTGCCGACGGACCACGTCGTCTATCAGTCGCAGGAAGTCGCCGTGGTGGTGGCCGAGACGCGTTACGGGGCGGCCGACGGGGTCGCCGCCGTGCAGGTGGAGTACGAGCCGCTCGAGCCGGTGGTCGATCCGTTCAAGGCGCTCGAGCCGAATGCTCCACTTGTTCGACCTGACAAAGACAAGAAGTCCAACCACATCTGGCACTGGGAAGCCGGCGATCGCGACGCGACCAAGCGTGCCATTGATGGCGCCGACGTGGTGGTCGCCCAGGACATCTATATTCCTCGGATTCACGTTGCTTCCATCGAGACATGCGGCTGCGTCGCCAGCTTCGACCGGGTCAGCGGGAAGCTCACCGTCTGGATGACGACGCAGGCGCCGCACGCCATCCGCACTGTTTTCTCGCTGGTGTCAAAGATTCCCGAGCACAAGATCCGCGTCATTTCACCCGATATCGGTGGCGGATTCGGTGGCAAGGTTCCGGTCTATCCAGGCTACGTGTGTGCGGTGGTGGCAGCGCTGACCACCGGCCGTCCGGTGAAGTGGATCGAGGACCGCAGCGAAAACCTGCAGGCGGACTCCTTCGCGCGCGACTACCACATTCGCGCCGAGCTGGCCGCCGACACGAATGGCAAGATGCAGGCGTTGCGCATCAAGACGATCGCCGACCACGGTGCTGCCGACGCGGCTGCCAATCCGTCGAAGTTTCCGGCCGGACTGTTCTCCATCTGCACCGGCTCGTATGACATGCCGACGGCGCACGTCGAGGTTGACGGTGTCTACACCAACAAGCCGCCCGGAGGAATCGCCTATCGCTGCTCGTTCCGCGTCACCGAGGCGGTCCACACCATCGAACGCATGGTGGATTCCCTGGCGCTGAAGCTGAACATGGATCCGGCCGAACTGCGGATGAAGAGCTTCATCCAGCCCGAGCAGTTCCCCTACAGGTCGGCGCTGGGCTGGGAGTACGACAGCGGCAACTATCCGGCCGCGTTGCGCAAGGCGCTCGACAAGATCGGCTATGCCGATTTGCGCCGAGAGCAAGCCGAAAAGCGGGCGCGCGGCGAGCTGATGGGCATCGGCCTGTCGACATTCACCGAGATCGTCGGCGCCGGGCCGTCGAACACCTTTGACATCCTGGGCATCAAGATGTTCGACAGTGCCGAGATTCGCGTCCACCCGACCGGCTCGGCGATCGTCCGCATCGGCGTCCAGACCCAGGGTCAGGGGCACGAGACGACGTTTGCGCAGATCGTGGCCGAGGAGCTCGGTCTGCCGGTGGAAAACATCGAGGTGGAGCACGGCGATACGGACACCGCGCCGTACGGCCTGGGCACCTACGCCAGTCGCAGCACGCCGACCGCCGGCGCAGCGACGGCTATCGCCGCTCGCAAGATCCGCGACAAAGCGGCTCGACTGGCCGCGCATCTGCTCGAGTGCAGCGTCGACGACCTGGAGTGGCAGAACTATCAGTTCCAGGTAAAAGGTGCCCCCGAGCGCTCGAAAACGATGGCTGACCTGGCGTTCGCGGCCTACACGAACCACCCACAGGGCATGGAGGCCGGCCTCGAAGCGGTCTGCTACTACGATCCGCCCAACCTGACGTTCCCGTTCGGGGCGTACGTGGCCGTCGTGGATATCGACCGCGGCACGGGTGAGGTCAGGGTGCGGCGCTTCCTCGCCATCGACGATTGCGGCACCATCATCAATCCGATGGTGGTCGAAGGCCAGGTACACGGTGGTCTGACCATGGGCCTGGCGCCGGCGCTCTACGAGCAGATCTGGTATGACGCCGATGGGAACATGCACGGTGGCACGCTGATGGACTACCTGGTGCCCACGGCGATGGAGACGCCGCGTTGGGAGACGGATCGCACCGTGACGCCCAGTCCGCATCATCCACTCGGCGCCAAAGGCGTCGGCGAGTCCGCTACCGTCGGCGCGCCACCAGCCATCGTCAATGCAGTCGTCGACGCACTGAGCCACCTCGGTGTCACGCACATCGACATTCCCATTACCCCGCCACGCCTGTGGCGCATCCTCCAGGACAAGGGAGTCGCGCTTTGAGCGGCGCCTCGCCCGGTGACCTGCTCGAGCGCGCGGCGGAGCTGCGACGCCGTGGCCAGCCGTTCGTGCTGGCCACGGTGGTGCGTGCCCTCCGGCCCGCCTCGGCAAAGCCAGGCGACCGCGCCCTGCTGTTTGGCGAAGGCCAACCTGTTGGCTGGGTCGGCGGCGGCTGCGTCCATACCTCGATCGAGCGCGAGGCCGCCCTGGCTTTGGCAGATGGCCGCCCACGCCTCGTCCGCCTCAGTCCTGAACCTCACGACGAGGATGGCGTCGTCAGCTATCCAATGACCTGCCACAGTGGGGGCACGCTGGAGATCTATTTGGAACCCGTTCTGCCCGCGCCCGAGCTCGTCATCCTCGGCGAATCGCCGGTGGCGGACGCGCTCGCCGCCCTCGGCGCGCCGCTTGGATTCCGCCTGCGCACGTCGCTCGACGAGATCACCACGTCCGACGCCTGGGTGGTGGCCGCCGCGATGAGCAGCGACGAAGACCACCCGGCGGTGCGAGCGGCGCTGGACAGAGGCGTGCCATACGTGGCGATGGTGGCCAGCCGCCGCCGGACGGAAGCGTTCGTCGAGGAGCTTCGATCCGAAGGGGTCTCGCCCGAGGCGATGATGCCGCTCAAGGCGCCTGCCGGGCTAGACATCGGGGCGGCCACTGGACCCGAGATCGCGTTGAGCATCCTGGCCGAGATCGTCCAGCGGCGTCGATCGCGCCAGGCCGTTGCGCCGGTCGCGACGCGCGAAGTGGCGATCGATCCGATCTGCGGCATGCAGCTCGACGTCAAATCGGCCCGCTGGACGGCCGACAAAGACGGCCAGACCTACTACTTCTGCGCCCCCGGCTGCCGCAAGACGTTCCTGACTCCCTCTCCCTCTGGGAGAGGGCTGGGGTGAGGGGTGCGTATCTTCCAGAACGCTTGAAATCTCGTACCCACCCCTCACCCGCGCTGCGCGCGGCCTCTCCCAGAGGGAGAGGCGACTCGCGGCGGACTAGCCGTCAGGCGCCCGGAGCGGCCGGGTTGCCCGGGTTCTGCTGCTGGTCCGGATGAACGTCCGCCTGGACCTTCCAGGCTCCGTTCTGCTGGACCAGCGTATACACGTTGCGGTCGCGTGACTGCTCGGTGGTTCCGTCCTCGAAGGTGGTGCCCCACGTCTCCCAGGCCGTGGCCGTGGCGGTGTTGCCGTTGACCACGATGTCGCCCCACTCGATCTTGATCAACTTGACCTCGGTGACGCCGTGGTCAACCAGGTCCTGATTGGTCGCCACCTGCTCCTGGTAGAACTCGGGCGTGGCCGTGGCGGCCATGACATTCGGGTTGTTAGTGGCGATGGCCTGGGCCTGCGCGTCGTCGAGCTGCTGGATCGCCTGCTGGATGGCCTGCTGCGTGGCCGCGTCCGCCGGCGTGCCAGCCGCGGCCGGCGCAGGCGCCGCCTGGCCACGAGCGCTCTCGTTGGGCGCCGTCGCGCGAGACAGGCTGCCGGTTGGCAACCGCGTCACGGCCACGAAGACGACCGCGCCGAGCACGATCAGCAGCCCGAGCATCAGCGCGAGACCGCCAAAACCCCGCCTACCCTTCTTGGGCGGCGGGTTGCTGACCTCCCAATCTGAGGCGTTGCTGGGCAGCATGGCTGCCCAGCATTCTAGATCAGGTCAGCGCCACCTCGAGTGCACGCTCCGTCGCTCGTTCGACCTGCCCGACCAGATCGTCGTAGTCGAACGGCTTCTGGATCACCCCGGCAGTTTGATGCGCGTCCTGTTCGTTCATCAAGCTGCCATAGGCGCTGACGACGATGACAGGAATCCCGAGGGTGGACACGTCGCTCTTGAGCTCACGCAGGACTTCGAGGCCGGACTTGGTGGGCAGCGCCAGGTCCAGGAGCACGGCATCAGGCGAATGCTGCCGAGCCTTGTTCAGACCTTCCTCCCCGTTCTTCGCTTCCACCACCGCGAAGCCCTCGCCCGCCAACAGGGCCGTCGTGATCGTGCGGGTCCATGGGTCATCTTCGATTACCAGGACAGTTTTCTGGCCCGATGTCTCCACGGTCATGACTATACCCTCCCAAGCGCACGGCCCATCCAGGGATGGACCGCATGAGAAAGGTAGCATTTCGGTCGGAGCCTGCCAAGGGGGCTTCGGCGGTACTTCAGTCATTAGCGGGTCACCGACACGCCGTAGGCGCCCGCGTAGGCGGCCTGATTGAGTGATGGCACGCTCTGGGTGACACGCACTGGATCGATTCTTGCGACCGCCATCCCGCGGGTGAGCCGCTCGGCGGGCGAAGACGATCCAGAACAGCGGATTGAACGGGTACTCGAAAAGGGCCTCGAGCGCGTGGAGACGCCGCGGGCAGCGCGAGCCGTCGTCGCGCGCGTCGAGCGGCTGAGCGCGGGCCGCACCGAGGAAGAGCGCGCCCACCAGGCAGCCGAAGAGACTGCCGCGACACCTGATCAGCCGGAGCACGCCGCGGCGACGGTCATCGAGCGCGCCGCCACCGCGCCTGCTGCCAGGACGCGGGCAGTCGCCCAGGTGCTGGAGGAGGTGGCCGCCCAGAGCGTCGCACCGACGCCAGCGGCGCAGCCAGTGGTCGAAGCCGTGCGGGCGGCCCTCGCACCCGAGGCCCCGGTGAGCCCGGCCGCGCGTCGCGGTCGCCGCTTGCTCAAGGAAGCAGTGCTTCAAAGGATGGGGCCGCTGAGTGCGCTCGACGCGCGCATATATCTGGCGATCAACGAAGGGCCCCACCCGCCCAGGCTGGACGCGCTCGGCGGCGCCCTGACCGTGGTGACGACCGGCGGTTGGATCTGGCTCATCGCCACGCTGGTCGCCTGGTATGTCGGAGTGCCTCGATCCTGGACGGCGGTGAGGCGACTCCTGCCCAGCCTCGCGGCGGCGACCTGGCTGATCGACTACCCGATCAAGGCGTTCTTCCGCCGCCGCCGACCGTTTTCGCGGATCGTCCAGGCACTGGTCATCGGGAAAAAGCCCGGTTCATGGTCGTTTCCGAGCGGTCACACTGGCTCGTCGTTTGCGGGCGCCTGGATCCTGAGCACGGTCTGGCCGCGCCTGGCACCCGTGTTCTTCAGCCTGGCCGCCGTGGTCGGCTTCAGCCGCGTGTACGTCGGCGCACACTATCCGGGGGACGTCGTCTCGGGGGCAGTGTTCGGAATGGTGTTGTCGGAGATCGTCCGACGCTTGGTCAGATTGAGCGGGCGACTGCGCCCTGCTGGGCGAGGATGAACTGCACGATCTGCTCGCGCTCGGTGGCGCTCGGCTCGACGAACTGGCAGCCGGTATCCCAACCGTCACGGCCACGCGCCGCGCGCACAACGGTCAGCCGGAGGCGCAGCTCGGCGCCGCCGCTCGGCGTGCCAAAGGCCAGCTCGAGCTGATCGCCGACCTGCAGCTCGGTCACGGTGGCCAGCCGCAGTCCGCCCGCGCTCAGGTCGCTGATGATGGCGCTGAAGGCGACTGGCTCGAACGAGGTCCCGCGCAACTGCAGCGCAGACGTTGGTCGCATGTCGACGGGGTGGCGGACGGCGCGCCGCCGCTGCACTCGCTGCCAGGGGCCATCGGGACGCAGGATCAGGCTGGGCGGCTCTTCGGTGGTTGCGCTCTCGATGAGCGTTTCGATGCTGTAGAGCGCGTCGCCTGGGCGGGCGACTTCGACCATGACCAGTTGGCCGGGCATGAGCGGGAACAGCCGCAGGCGTTCGGTTGGCCAGCCGACCCGCAGGCGACCGCTGGCCCGATCGAAATACTCCACGTGTGTCCGAAGCGAGTGCACGCCGTCATCGCTGGCGATGCGCAGATCGAGCTGCTGGCGCGGCGCCAGTTCTGGCGCGCCTGCCGGCTCCGTCACTACAGCGGGAGCGGATGGCCCTGTTGCTGGGCCAGAGTGCGCAGCCGCTGCCAATCGACGCGTATGTAGTAGACGTACTGCTTGGGGTTGGGCTCTTCGGTGCGAACTTCGGCGTAGCCCGGGCGGACCAGGTACTGGATGAGAACGTCCGCCGCCGCGCTTTCGGCTGGATCTCGGCTGTCGTAGGGCACCTCAGCCTTGCCTTCGTGGCCGCCACGTTTGTGTACGTCGGCCATCGCCGCGCGGAAGACGTCGAGCTCGCGGCGGGCTTCGGCAAGCTCGTCGCGCTCGGCCCGCTGCTGCGCTTCCTGGACGTCCGCCAGGCTACGGCGCCCCGTGGCCTGCATCTCGCGTTCGACGGCCTCGACCTCGAGTCGATCCCGCGTCAGCGCGTCGAGCAGCGAGGCATACGCGCGCTCATCAGTTCGCCACTCGAGGTTGCCGAACCCACTCAGCCATCGTCGCGGAGCGCCTGGCTGTCGAGCCATTCTGAGATTGTATTCGCCAACGCGCTTAAACTCCCTCTCCCTCTGGGAGAGGGCGGGGGTGAGGGGTGCTGACGAGCAGAAAACGCTCGCTCACTTTTGGCTTCTCGGCTCGAAGCTGCCTTCCTCGTGGTACACGACCGGTTGATCCGACTCGAACGCGCGAACGGTGGGCGCCTCACCAGGCAAGCCGAGCGAGGCCCAGCGCCCAGCCACCCGCTCGTACATCTCACGCCGCAAGGCGGTGCGCTTTGAGAAGACCGGCAGGTAACGGTGCTCCTTGCACGCATTGATCAATGCCTTGGAGCTATACGGCCGCTCCTCGGGCGGATTCTGGGTCGGATCGAGCCAGGTACTCCAGGTATTGCGCAGGATGTCGATGTCCTCGATCGGATTGCAGCGCGATGCCATCGCCCAGACCACCTGATCCATGTCCGTCGGATCGACGTCCTCGTCGACGGCGATGATCCACTTCGTGTAGTAGGCCCCGCCGGGGACCTGGGCAGCCAGCGCTAGCGCCTGCGCGGCGTGGCCGGCGTAGCGTTGCTCGAGGCTGAGCACCGTCATGCCGAACCCGCCTGCCGCGGCCGGGTGCGAGTACACACCCTGTATCCCTGGCAGTCCCAGTCGGTCCAGGTCCGACCAGATCCGCGCCGAACGCGCCACCGCGAAAAAGCCGCTCTGCTCGCACGACGGATAATCGGCCATGAGCGCGTTGGTCAGGATCGGCCGGGAGCGGAAGTGCACCGCCGTGACGTCGACCAGCGGCGCGCCCGCTTCCGGTCGCCCGTAGTAACCGGTGAACTCGCCGAAGGGTCCCTCCGGTCTGATCGAGCCAGGCCGGATCTCGCCCTCGATCACCAGCTCGGCGTTGGCCGGCAGCAGCAGGTCCGTGAGCTGGCCGCGCACGACGGGAATCGGTTCACCCTTGATGCCACCCGCGAACTCATACTCGGAAAGGTTCTTGGGAAACGTCTGCGAGCCAACAACCATGAACAGCGGATCGATTCCCCAGGCGGCGCCGACCTGGATCGATTCGCCTCGCTGCCAGGCGCGCGTGATGTGCAGCCGCGCGTCCTTGCCCGGTGACAGATACAGCCCGCATTGGCGCGGCCCGTGGATCATCATGCGATACGTGCCGACGTTCAAGTAGCCGGTGTCAGGATCGCGCGTGATCACCGCGTCGGCCGTGCCCGCATAGCGACCGCCGTCCAGTGGCCAGTGTTTGGGGAACGGCAGGCTCGTCAGATCAATCGCATCGCCGCGCAGCGTGTGCTCGTACACAGACGCATCGCGTCTCGAGACTTCTTCGGGCGGGATGCGAACCTGCATCTTGTCCTTGACGCGCCTGATGAGCTCCAAGGTGGGCGTGTCGGGCGGCTCTTCGAGCGTCAGCGCGGTGCGGCGCATACTGGGGCCGAGGATGTTCCACAGCAGGCGAGCGCCGATGGAGCTCATAGGTCACCGCACCCATCTCTTCGATCGGGTCCACAGCCTGGTCGATACGCACCAGCTCGCCGAGCTGCTCGACGCAGCTCAGCCACTGACGCAGATCCTGGATCATCTCACGCTGCCGCCGCGAGCAAAGCTTGGACGGTGCGCCGCCAGCGCGGCACGACCTGTTCCGGCTGCTTCAGGCTGAAGGTGACGCCCGAGGTGAGCGTGGCGTAGTCAGTGGAGTCCTCCTGGACGTCTTCGACTTCGAGCGTAAAGTAGGCCAGCCGTCCCTCGGGCCCGAGGTCGAGATCGGCCCCGCGTCGCGCCATGGTTCGCACGTAATAGCCGTTTCCGTTGGCGATCAGCACGAGCGTCGCGCGACCGTCTCGCGTCAAGTTCTTGGTCGTACCGCTGTGCAACCACAGGCCTGCGCGGACCGCGCGTGGCTCGGTCGCCACCAGCTCACCGACGCTCAGCATGGCGACCTGTGGCCAGCCGTTCTCATCTGTCGTCAAGAGCAGGAACGTCAGCCCTACTCGCTGTGCCAGGTCAGAGCCGTCCAGCAGCTTTTGCAACGCTTCGGGGAGCTGATTACCTAGCGATCGGGTCATGGCGGAATCCGGCGCATTGTAGCCTTGAGCCGTGCTCGAGCTGACCCGCCGCGCACCAGGCAGGGTGTTCAACATGGCCGTGCCGCTGGTGGATCGGCACGTCGAGGAGGGACGCGGCAGCCGACCGGCACTGCGAACGGACGCATCGACGATCAGCTATGCGGACCTGCAGGCGCTGATCAACCGTGCGGGCAACGCGCTGCGAACGGCCGGTGTCGCGCCAGAGATGTTCATCGGTGCGATGAAGATGGGCGCTGTTCCGGTGCCGATCAATACCGCTGCGCGGCAAGCGGAGCTTCGCTTCATGCTCGACGACAGCCGAGCGCGGGCGCTGGTCGTGCACGCCGGCCTGATGGATGCCGTCGCGGGCAGCGTCCCGACTGTGCTGGTAGTTGGCGGCGAAGACGCCAGCTTTGCCGCCGCGCTCCAATCCGCATCACCCGTGCTCGACGCCTTCCCCACGGGCGTGGATGAGCCGTGCTACTGGCTGTATTCGTCGGGCACGACCGGCAGCCCGAAGGGTGTCGTGCACCTGCACGGAGACATGCTGGCGTGCGTAACGCCCTACGCGGAGCAGGTCGTGAGCATCGAGCCGAAGGACAGCACCTTCTCGGTCGCGCGACTGTTCTTCAGCTACGGTCTGGTCAATTCGCTGTTCCTACCGCTGCTGGCTGGCGCGTCGTCCGTGCTGACGCAGGAACTGCCTGATGTTGCCCACACGCTGGAGGTGGTGCGGCGGTTTCGACCGTCGCTGTTCTTCTCCGTGCCGACGTCCTACGCGCAGTTGTGCGCGGCCATGGCCGAGATGTCGTCCGAGCGGCCGTTCGCCAGCGTGCGCCTGGCCATCTCGGCGGGCGAGCCGCTGCCCGCGCCGCTGTACGCGCGTTGGAGAGCGCTGACGGGGGTAGAGGTGCTTGACGGGCTGGGCAGCACCGAGGCGGGCTACATCTTCTGCTCCAACCTGCCGGGGCAGGTACGGCCCGGGTCGAGTGGCGTGCTGATCGGCGAACACGCGGCGCGGATCGTCGACGAAGCTGGCCAGGACGCGCGGGACGGCGAATCCGGCGAGTTGTGGGTCAGGGCCGCGTCGACCGCGCTCTTCTACTGGAATCAGCGCGAGCGCAGCAAACAGACGTTTTGCGGCGAGTGGCTGCGCACCGGCGATCGCTACGTGCGCGATCGGGACGGGTACTTCTGGTACCAGGGCCGCAACGACGACGTCTTCAAGGTCAGCGGCCAGTGGGTCTCACCCCTGGAGATCGAGACGTGTTTGCTCAGCCACCCCGAAGTGCTCGAATGCGCGGTGGTCGGCGCAAGCGACGCGGCGGGGTTGATGAAGCCCAGGGCCTTCGTGATCCGGCGGCCGGGCGCATCCGTCGAAGCCGTAGAGCTGCAGGCGCTGGTCAAAGCGCACCTGCAGCCGCACAAGTATCCACGCTGGGTCGAGTTCGTCGACCAGCTGCCGAAGACAGCCAGCGGCAAAGTCCAGCGCTTCCGCCTGCGCGCGCTCGAGGCCGCTCCCCCTGGCGGCGCCTCGTTGCCGGAGCGACGCTAGCGGCGTGCTTCGGCGCGAACTCGGGGTCGCTTGGTGCGGCGTCTGGCGGCAGCCTTCGCCTTCTCGCGGCGCAGCTCGCCTGCGCTCTTGAAGCGCTGCTTGCGCTTGTACTCGCGCAAGATGCCCGCTTTATCGATCCCAGTCTTGAATCGCCGTAGCAGTTGATCAAACGGCTCGCCTTCGCGAGCTTCGACGTGCATTGCGCTTAAACGCCCCTCTCGGTGCAGTGCTCTCTCAATGATGTCAGAAAATGGAAACAGGGGGTACGTGCGTACCCCCTGTTGGCCCTTCCTAGTAGCGGCCGCGGCCGGCAACCCGGCGCGCGCCAGCGTTGACGCCGCGCCGCTGCTCGAAGCACGTCGAGCAGTACACCGGCTTATCGGCGCTCGGCTGGAACGGCACGCTGGCGATCCCGCCGCAGCCCGAGCAAACCGCCTCGAACATCTGGCGTGGGCCGCGCGGCGCGCTGCTCTCGCTGAAACCAGCGCCAGTGGAGTACGAGCCGCGCTCGCGCTCGGCGCGGCGTGCAGCGCGGCAGTCCGGGCAGCGGGTTGGCTCGCTGAAACCCCGGCTCGCATAGAAGTCCTGCTCGCCAGCAGTAAAAGAAAAACCCTGGCCGCAATCGCGGCAGGTCAAAGTAACGTCACCCGACATCTTGTCGACGGCTCCCTTGGAACGAATCAGCCTGAATAAATTCGAACGATCAGCCCGGCTGGCAAGGGCGGATCACCGGTCAAGATGGGTTCCGTCGACACGAGAAGAGATTACGGACGAGGAACGGCGCCAGCCGAAGCAGTTTAGCGGCTTGGCTCCCCGTGCGCCAGACTTCCCTACAAATGCCCCCACGCGGACGGGAACGAGCCGTGAAAGAAGGGCCGTCTCGCGGGGAGACGGCCCAAAATTTCAAGGTTTCATTTCGTTCCGGTCGTTCGATAGCTCATGCGTGCGACACAAACCTTACGACGTTCGACTTTCCCAGTTCTCAGATCGGCCCCGGTATCGCCACTCAGGCGATGCTCGATGGGCCCACTTTGGACGCGCGGCGTGTCGCTCTGGCCCCTTTCCGGCGGCCTTCGCCAACGGGGCCGCTATCTGTCAACCTGCCAGCAGCAGTTGAGCCGGTGCGTGGCGCGGAGATTCATTTAAGTCCTCCCTGTGGAGCACTTGGCTCACCACTGACCATAGCATCGGTTGCATTGCGCCGGGGTTACAGTACGGTAAACACGGTTGCAGTTCCGCGACGATTGGTACAAGCCTGGGACCGTGCGCGGCACGCTGGTTGCGAGCCGCCTAGGGCCGCGGCCGAAAACGCGCCTCGGATACAGGCCCTAGGCGCAGTCTAGACGAGGAGAACACCGCAATGGCTACGACGACCAGCAGCACGACGACGACCGACGGCTACACCGCCTCCGAGTGGACCCAGCAGACCATGCTGTCGGACCTGATGCAGCAGAAGGGCCTGCTGATCGGGCTCGGCGTGCTGATCGCGGCGATCCTGCTGTTCTCGCGGCGATCCGCGCCCGAGGAGAAGGCGGCTCGACGGCTCGTGCGTGATTGGCGCGAGGTGGACGATCTCGACGACGCCCGCGACCTGCTCGGCGAGAACGTGCCCACGATCGTCCGCCCCGTCCTGCTGATCGCCCTCGACGAGCTCGAGCGCCAGGTTCACCACGCCTTCCGCGCGCTCGAAAAAGAGATTCAGCGCCTCTGAACTCCCTCTCCCTCTGGGAGAGGTTTAATCCAGGGGTGAGGGTGCGCTCGCGGCAGTTACCTACTGCGCGGCGAGCGAGTAGCCCGCGCGCGAGTGGGTCAGCACGTAGCGCGGCTGGCTGGCGATGTCCTCGATCTTGCGACGCAGCCGCGCCACGTTGACGCGCAGCAGGTGGACTTCGTCGCGATAGGCCGGGCCCCAGACTTTCTGGAGGATGGCTCGGCTGGGCTGCACCTCGCCAGGCGCGCGGGCCAGACAGGCCAGGATGCCGAACTCGGTCGGCGTGAGATCCACCGGCCGCCCCGCCTTGTACGTCAGGTGCTGGTCGAAGTCGATGCGCAGGTCGCCCGTGACGAAGACATCGGGCCCGTTGGCGCCAGCGTAGACGTTCGAGCGCCGCAGCAGGGCATTCACACGCGCCAGCAGCTCGCGAGTGGCGAACGGCTTGGTCTGGTAGTCGTCGGCGCCAGCTTCCAGCCCGGCCACCTTGTCCTCTTCGCTGCCGAACCCGGTGAGTATCAGGATCGGCGAGATCACGCCGTCGGCCCGAAGCTGGCGACAGACTTCGATGCCACTCATCCCTGGCATGCCGACATCCAGCAGGTAGAGGTCAGGGTTGACCTGGCGCGCCGTTTCCAGGGCGCTCAACCCATCCGCCGCGGCGACCACGCTGAAGTTGCCCTGCTCGAGCGCCCAGCTGAGCAGATTCCGCAGTCGCTGGTCGTCGTCCGCCACCAACACCGTGCGCCGCTCGTCGTCAGGCATCGTCAGGCCACGGACTCGTGGAGATCGAGCGTGGTGCCCGTCAGGCTCGGCCGCGGGGTTTCGCGGATGCGCGTCACCCGCCGTAGCTGGTCCACCGTCTCGGCCAGATCTTTGGCGCCGTTCACGATCTCGTTGACCACCTCGGTCATACTTGCAGGCAGGTCGGGATACTCGGCCAGCATCTCGGCATAGCCGAGCACCACCCCGAGCCGATTGTTGAGCTCGTGCTGCGCCGTGCGCGCGGCAAGCAGCACACCCTCGAGCCGCGCCCGCTGCAAGGCGGCCAGCGCCGCGGCGCAGAGCGTTGCCATGGTCTCCAGGTTCTCGGCCTCCTCTCGGCCGAACGATCGCCGCGGATCCCGCGTCCCGAGCGCGACGGTTCCCAGCAGCTGGCCCTCATGCAGCAGCGCGACGGCGATACAGTTGCCCTGTGTGGCGGGTCGTCGCTGCGTTGCGGCGCTGGCGGCTACCTCGCGCATCGCGCTGAGCAGTCCGCCTGCTTCAGCTTCGCCGACGCCGACCAGCTGCTGCGCGATAACGCTCTCGTTCTGATCGGCAATCTGCGAAACGAAGCCCGCCTCCATGTGGTTGAGCTGGATGGCCTCCTCGAGCAGGATGGTGAACAGCGCCGACGGCTCGATCGCCGTCGCCACGTGGCGCGCCAAGCGCAACAGCGCTGCTCGTCGACGGTGCAGTGCGATGACCCGATCCGCCGTCACCATGCGCGCGCCGAGGTCCTCCATGTCGAATGGCTTGGCCAGGTAGTCGTCCGCCCCCGACTTGCGCCCCGTGAGATGGTGCTGTTGGTCGGCGAGTGCCGTCAGCAGGATGAAGTAGGCATACGGCGCGTCGGAGTCGCGCACCATGCGGCACAGCTCCGGCCCCTCCACGCGCGGCATCAGCCAATCGCTGATGATCACGTCCGCTCCGTGCTCGGCGAACAGCCGCCAGGCCTCCTCGCCGTCGCGCGCGAGCGTCACGTGGTGACCCTGGCGGTGGATGAGGTCGTGGAGGAGATCGCGTATGCCCGCGTCGTCCTCGGCGATGAGTACGCGCATTCGAATAGAAGCCTACCCGCTGCCCGATACACCGGCCACGTCATCGGCGATCTGCCGCAGATCGGCGATGCGATACGGCTTGGGGATCACCTGGTCGACGCCGCGCTGTCGAGCTTCGGCCGGGTCGATGGCGGCTCCCCAGCCAGTCACCAGAACGAAGCGTGTCGCGGGCCAGCGCTCGCGCACCGCCTCCGCCAGGTCCCAGCCGTTCTGGCCTGGCCCCAGGCCGAGGTCGGAGATGACCAGAGCAAAGGGCTCCTCCCTGAGATAGACCAGCGCCTCCTCGACAGATGCCGCCACTGACACATGGTGTCCGCGTTGTCGAAGAACCAGACCGGCCATCCGCGCGAGCTGCTGCTCGTCTTCGACCACCAGGATGCGGATGCGCTGCCCGGGCGCCGCGGCTGGACCTCGCGGCAGTGTCTCCGGTCGGCGGCGGCGATCGCTGGCGCGTGGGAACTTCAAGCGGAAGGTGGTACCCCGACCCGGCCGGGAATCAAGCTCGATCGTGCCGCCGTGACGCTCGACGACGGTGAGCACCTGCGGCAGGCCGAGGCCCGTGCCACGCTCACCCTTGGTAGTGAAGAACGGGTCGAAGACCCGCGCCTGAACGTCGGGCGGCATGCCCATCCCCGAATCGCTGACCTCCACGACCACGTGGTCGTCCTCGCATCGGGCGCTGAGCTTGATGATGCCACCGCGGGGCAGCGCGTCCACCGCGTTGAATATCAGGTTGGTGATGGCTTCGCGCAGCGCTGCTGGCGAGCCGTCGATGGCGCAGTTCGGCTGCGCGTCGACCACCAGGTCGATCGGCCGCCCCTCCGCCTGGGTAGCGTCGCGCCAGCGCGGCGCGGTCAGCCTGGCGACGTCTTGCAGGACCTCGCCAGGATCGACACGCTCCTCTTCGACCAGCAGCTCCTGCGTGCGAACGAACGACAGCAGCCCGCGCAGCACCTGCCCGCCCTCGATGGCCGCCTGCGCCGTGATACCCACCATCTCGCGCACCCGTGCGACGTCTGGGGTATCGCCCGAGAGCTCCTGGCGGGCCATGTCGCTGTAGCCGGTGATGAGCGCGAGGGATTGGTTCAGGTCGTGCGCGATGCCGCTGGCCATTTCGCCCAGGGCGCGCAGTCGCTCGCTTTGCGCGAGGCGACCATGGACAGCTTCGGCTTCCTTGCGATTGGTGATGTCCATCGCTACGCCGGTGATACCCAACGGCCGGCCACGCTCGTCGCGGCGCGCCTGGCCTTTCAGCAGCAGCCAGCGTTCACTTCCCGGCCGCCTGAACCGTACCCGCGCCTCGACGTTGAGCTCGCTATCGTGGTCGAGGGTGTCTCGAATTGCACGCTCGATCTTGCTTCGGTCCTCGGGGTGTACGCTCCCGAGACTCTCGGCGAGAGAGCCAGTGAGTACGTGGGGCGGCACGCCGGCCATCTGGGCCAGCTCGCGCGACCACTCCAGCCGATCGCGTCGGAGGTCGTAATCCCACGTGCCCATATTGCTGGCGTCCAGCGCCATCTGTAATCGCAGCTGAATTTGCTGCAGCGTGCGGCTATCGCATGCAGTCCCGTCCACCTCGGGCTCCACGTCAGTGCCTGTGACAGCAGGGAATGTGCCGGCTGGCACGCCGTTTGCCGCAAAGGGAGCCCCGATAGGACTGGAGGTAGTTCGGGTGAGACCTCGACGTGCACGACGAATGTCGTGGCCGCGATTGTCCGTAGGCGATCGTCACGCGGTCAGCCGCAGGCGAGCCGGGTGGATGAGCCTGGCGAGCTCCCTGGCAGGCGCCGCGCTCATGTACTTTCTGGATGTCGAGCGGGGTCGTCGTCGCCGCAACATGCTCCGCGACCGTGTGATGGCCCGCATGCGACGGCTTGGCCGGGTCATGACCGGCACCTGGCGCGCCGCGGCCGCCGAGACGTCCGGTGTCTCACATCGCATCGTGCACCTCGTGCCCAAGCAAACCGACGTGCCCGACGATGAGACGCTGTGCCAGCGGGTGGAGAGCCAGCTGTACCGCGATCGGCACATTCCGAAGGGCCACCTGAACATCAACTGCGAACACGGCATGGTGATCCTGCGGGGCGAGCTCGACAGCCCCATGGACATCACCCAGCTAGAGGAGCGCGTGCGTCGGATCCATGGCGTTCGCGGCGTCCAGAACCTGCTGCACACCCGCGGCACGCCCGCGCCCAACAAAGCCCGATCGCAGATGGCGACACGCTAGAGCCGCACGCTACAGCTCGACCAGAATACCCTCACGAACTCCGAATGCCCCCAGCGGCTCGAGCAGATCGAGTGCCTGGCTGATCTCGGCGGCCGTCACCACCCGCGACAGCTCGAGTGAGCGCATGGTGTCGGGCCGCAGATAGCCGCCGAGCATCGCGAAGTCTGTGCTGCCCTGGCCTGGCGCCAGGTGGTCGCGTCCCGTGTGGGTGTCGTGGATGTGCATGCCCACCAGGCGTGCGGCGTATCGTCGCAGCAGCTCCTCGTGCTCGAGGAACCCGAGATAGTCGAGCTTGGCACCGTGGCCGGCATCGTGCCAGTAGCCGACGGGCAGCCCATCGCAGGCTGAGAGCACCTCTGCGAACTCGTCCAGGCTGGGGATCTCGAAGTAGCCGTCGCGACACTCGACACCCAGCCGCACGCCGCTGCCGGCCGCGTGCTCTCCTAGCGCGCGAATGCTGGCCAGCGCTGACTGCAGATGGGGTGCCTTGGCGGCCTCGCGCTCCTGCCAGGCAGTATCGCGGAGGCGGAGGTGCTCATCCGACAGGCGACCATGTCGAGCGATGGTGTCGAAGATGGCTCCCTGGCGTGAGACCACACCCGAATTGCCCAGGTGGACGACGATGGCCCGCGCGCCGACTTCGACCGCCGCGTCGATGGTGGCCTTGTGTGCGTCGACCGCGCGGTTGCGCTCGACGGAGTTCGTCGAGGCGAGCCAATCGCCGGTCGGACTCGGGAAGCCATCCGGGCTGTTCGGCACCGGGCAGGGGCCGTGCAGGCTGGCGATCTGCATGTCGCGTCGGGCGGCCTCCGTGGCCAGGCCGCGCAGGCCATCGGCGGTGAAGTGGGCGTAGGCCTCGAGCCGCCGGAAGCCGAGGCCGCGATGCTGGTCGAGGAGTCGTTCAGGGCTGGCGCCTGGCCCATTCCAGGACGTCGACAGCCCAATCGGTTCAATCACGCTCTGACTTTAGCTCGTTCGACGCCTCGCGCCTGGCGGGCAGGATGGCCAGCATCGCCAGCGCCGAAATCAACGTCAGCGCCCACAGCACGGGCTCATAGCTGTGCAGGGCATCGTAGGCGACGCCAGCGCCGAAGGGCGCCGCGGCTTGCGCCAGCGACAGCAGGAATTGCAGGACGCCGGCGATGCTGGCGAACTGGGCGGCGCCGTACAGGTCGGCCAGCAGAGCCGGCCGCGCCAGTGTGCTCAGGCCGCGCTGGGCTCCGAAGAGGAGCACGAACAGGAGCACGCCGGGCGTCGAACGCACAAGCAGCAACACCAGCAACGACAGTGGCTGCAGCGCCAGGATGGATGCCGCCAGCACCCGCGGCTTGATGCGGTTGCCGAATGGCGCCAGAAGCAATCGGGCGAGCACCTGCATCGCTCCGATGGCGCCCGTGACGGCTGCAGCGAAGGTCGCGTCGTAGCCGAGGCCCTGCAGGTAGGGCAGGACATGGATGCTGACGGCGGCCGTCGAGACCGTCGCCAGCCAGAACGCGAGGGTCAGCCAGCGGAACGAAACATGGCGCAGGGCCTGGCCGACCTGCATCGCCGATCGACCGTGCTGGTCTTCGCAACGCCGCACAGGCGGCAGGCCGTCGGGCCCGAGCCCGAGATCTTCGGGCCTTCGCCGAAGCAGCACGGCGTGCGGCGCGATGGTGCCCACAGCCAGAATGGCCGCCAGGATCACCAGCGACGTGCGCCAACCCTCGGACTGGACGAGCCAGCCCGCCAGCGGGATGAAGATGGTGCTGGCGAAGCCGGCCATGAGCGTGATCACGGTGAGCGCGCGGACACGCTGACGCTCGAACCAGCGCGAGGCAGTGGCAAACGCCGGGTCGTACAGCGTGGCGGACATCACCAGTCCGATCGCCGCCCAGATCAGATATAGCTGCGGCAGATTGGCGACCTTCGACCAGGCCAGCACCAGCAGCGTCGCGGCCACCGATCCGACCGTCATCAACAGTCGCGGTCCGTGGCGATCCAGCCAGCGGCCGACGGGGATCGCCGCCAGGCCGGCCAGGAGCACCGCCAGTGAGAACGCGCCGGTCATATCGCCGCGTGACCAGCCGAGCTCGGCCTCCATCGGCGCCAGGTAGACCGTAAACGCGTAGTACAGGACGCCCCACGAGATGGTCTCGGTCACGCCGAGGGTGACCATGAGCACCCAGCCGTAATACACGCGCTGTGTGAGAGCCTACGCGGTTTGGGCCGCGCGATTCTGAGGAGGCCGCATCGCGGCCCGTGTTACCATTCGTCACTCAAACTATACGCAACCGACGCCGATCCGGCGACGATCGTTGGCGGATCGCGACGCAAGATGGACAGGGGCTTGCCATAGGATTCTCGGTGGTGAACTCGAATGATCGGCTTGTCCTCGTCGTAGAGGACGAAGAGGCCATTCGCGAAGTCATAACCGACGTGCTGGAGGAGCGTGGGTTCGGTGTCGTGTGCACCAGAAACGGTGCCGAAGCCATCCAGTTCCTGCAAAAAGCGCGTCCGGAAGTGGTGGTGCTCGACCTGCTGATGCCGGTCATGCACGGCTGGGCATTCATGGAGGAGTACGTCGAGCGGATCGATGGCGCGCCGATCCCGATCGTGATCGTGTCGGTGAACCCGGCCCTGCCGCGCTCGTTCGAGCAGTTCGGCGTCAAACGCATCCTCGCCAAACCGTTCGACCTGGACGATCTGGCGGACGCTGTCGAACAAGCAGCCCAGACCGCCGCGGCCTGAACGGAGCTTTCAGCTATCTGCTCGACAGCCGCGAGCGGCTGACGCCCGTCGATCACCAGACCCATCGACGCTACGTCTTTAATGTTCCGCCAGGCTGCACCGGGCTTCGAATTCGCGTGCGGTACGCCCCGAAATATCTGCCGCGAGCCGATTCCGCGCGGCTGGCCGCACAGGCGGTGGAGGCCCAGGCATCATCGCTTGCGGCGCGGGTCGGGGAGCCGTTGGCGGCGCAGTGGCGAGCCGAGATGGACGTGATTGCGTCCACGACACGCGTGCCGAACCTGCTGACCATCTCGCTTGACGACGCCGCGGGCGCCTACCGCGGGGCGGGCCATCGGCATCATGCACGGCAGGATCTGCTTGTGGGCGTCGCGGCGGCCTCGCCAGGCCTGGTGGCCGGCCCGCTTCCAGCGGGACAGTGGACGCTCACGCTCAGCGCCCACACGCTGGTGACGCCTCAGTGCGACGTCTCGATCCAGATCGGGGCGGAAACGGCCTCGAGCTGACTGTTCGCGTCGCGCCTTATCGCATACATGGCGCGTCGCCCGTCACGTACCTCGATGGTTTCGACCTGAGCTGAGCCCGAGGTTCGCGGCTTCCATGACCCCTCGGCGACGTGCTCGCCGAGGAGCGCGACGCTGCCCAGGCTGTCATGCTCGAGCCAGAACTCGAAAGGCGCACCGACCGCGGCGACAACACGCCGCTGCCGCAGCGCATCGAGCACGCCGGCGCAGCTGCGCTCGCGCGCGTAAACGTAGGTGGCGGGCCTGCGGCGCGCCGCTCCGGGTTTCGAGTGCACGTCGCCGGCCGCGGCTGGCGCCGTTATGCCGCCGCGCACGAGAAGTTGTCGCCACAGCGCCAGATCCAGCTCTACTTCGGCGCCGGGCGAATTGAAGATCTCCCACAGGTCGACCGATGCCGGCTCGATGGGCCAGTCCCAGCCGCAGCCGCTGCAGATGGGCGAGCCGAGCGCCGCGGCGTGGGCCACGCTGAGCACACCACCGTCGGCTCTGACTTCGGCAGCGAGCGCGTTGATACCGCGCGCTTCGAGATCCCGCCACTCGGGCACATGACGGACGCCCAGAACCACGGCGTGTCCCCGAAACGTCGTCACCTCCACGCCCGGCACCAGGATCAAGCCCAGCCTGTCGGCAGCTTCGACCGCCTCGGGCAGACCGCTGAGCGTGTTGTGGTCGGTGAGCGCGACCGCGTCGTAACCAACCGAACGGCAGGCTTCGAACATGGCCGCCACGCTGTCCTGACCGTCGCTGTGGAGCGTGTGCAGGTGCGGCTCGAGCTTCAGCAGCCTCAGGTCACGCTGGGCGTACGGACCCGCCTCCGCCATCAATCACTGCCCATGGTAGGCGCGCCCGCCACCCGCGCTCGTCTCGCATGCTTTCGGCGGTGCGAATGTCGTCAGCGAGACGTCGGGCCAGTAGCATGAGCACCAGTTCGCGAGGGAGTCGTTCGATGACCGTGACGAGCAGGCGACAGTTCCTTTTCCTGGCCGGCGGGGGCTCGGCGGCGCTGCTTGCGGCGTGCACCTCTCCGAGCGCACAGGCCCCGGCGCCGACCACCGCGCCGCCCGCGGCGCAGCCGACGCAAGCGGCCAAACCCGCGGCCCAGCCCACCGCCGTGCCCGTCGCTCAGCCGACCGCGGCGCCCGCGGCAGCCGCCTCGGGCGACATCAACCTGTATGTCGGCGGCGACGTCAACATTCGTGACCTGTGGCAGAAGCAGCTCCTGCCGGCGTACCAGAAGGTCAAGCCCAACGTGAGCTTCACGCTCATCTTCGATGAGCACGCGCTCAGCGAGCAGGCAGTCTTCGACAAGCTGGCCGCCGCCAAGCAGGCCAACGCGGTCTCGGGTGTCGACTTGTGGGAAGCAGGCGGACGTCTGAGCCAGGGCGGCGACGCGGGCCTGATCCAGAAGGTGACCTCGAAGGAGGTCCCGAACCTGGACAAAGTCCCGAAGGACACCCTCGCCCGCTTCGCAGGCTTCGGCGTGCCCTACCGCGCCAGCTCCGTGGTGCTCGCCTATAACAGCGCTGAGGTGAAAACCCGCCCGACAAGGGCGGCTCGGGCGGCAACTTCACGACGCGTGTGCTCGCGATGGGCATTCCCCAGGAGCAGTTGACCTTCTTCCAGACCCAGTACGACGAGGGCAAGGAGTCGATGTGGGAGCAAGGCTGGAAGACGCTCCAGGACCTGCACCCGCACATCTTCAACAACGGTTTCTACCCGGCGGGCAACATCCCGGTGCTCCAGACGCTCGGCAAAGGCTCGATCGCGATGGCGCCGGTGTGGTCCGACCAGAGCCTGAGCTACCTGACGCAGAAGCTGCTGCCGCCCGAGGTCAAGCTGCTGCAGATCGACCCGCCGTTTGCGGGCAGCGCGGCGTACCTCGGTATTCCGTCGGACAGCAAGAACAAAGAAGTGCTGTACGAGTTTCTGAACTGGCTGCTCACGCCCTAGCCGCAGCAGCTCATCGTCGAGCAGATCAACGGCTACCCGGGCCTGGACTGGAAGTACATGGCGCCTGAGGTCCAGCAGAAGTTCGCCGACGTCGCCAAGGCCTACAGCTTCGAGTTCAGTCCGCAGTTCAACGCCGACCGCAACAAACTGTGGTACGAGAAGGTCGCCGGCACGCCGCCACCCGCGTAACTGCCATCCGCCTCTCCCTTTGGGAGAGGCCGCGCGCAGCGCGGGTGAGGGGTGCGTATCTGCGATGGCGCACCGTTCCCTGAGCGACGCCCGCTGGCGCGAGGCGGCCATCGGCCTGGCCATGGTCGCGCCGCCGATCGCCGTGCTGCTGTTCCTGATCGCCCTGCCTGCCGTCCAGGCGACGATCTTCTCGCTGGGCATCGTCCCCAGCGACAACCTGGTGTTCAGCACCGGCCAGCATCTGATCAAAAGCGACGCACCCACGTTGGCCGTCTATCGCGACCTGCTGGCCAGCCCCTTCATCCGCGATGACCTGTGGCTCACCATCTGGATCAGCCTGCTGTCGGTGGTGCTGGTCGCGATCGTCTCCTATGTCCTGGCGCTGTATGTCCGCTTCGGCAGCGTCCCCTTGCCGCGCATCGTCCGCTCGCTGTACCTGGTGCCGATGTTCGTGCCGGTCGTGATCGCCTCCTACGCCGCGATCACCTTCTACGTGGATCGCGGCGTTCTGGCGTCCATCCTGCACGTCCTCGGGCTGCCGTTTGCCTCGCCCGCCTACAAGCCCGCTGGCGTGGTCATCACGCAGGTCTGGTTCAACATCCCGTTCGCCGTGCTGATGCTCGGGTCGGGCCTGGATGGCATCGAGCAGGAGTTGATCGAGTCAGCTCACGACGTGGGCGCCGGTTTCCTGCGGGTGCTCTGGCGCATCGTCCTGCCGATGAACCTCGTGCCGCTGTTGATCGTGCTCACGTTCACCTTCATCGGCGTCGTCGGCAGCTTCACCATCCCGTTTCTGATCGGTGCGAACGCACCGCAGATGATGGGCGTGGCCATCCAGGCGTACTTCTCCAACTACAACCAGCCCCAGCCCGCGGTGGCGATGGCGGTCCTGCTGTTCGCCATCTGCGCGCTGGCTGGTGCCCTGTACGTCTGGGCCACCTCGCGCTCCGGGAAGCACGCGGTGACGGTGTGACGACCGCCTCACTCCCGAAGCCCGAAGTCGCGCCCGGCCTGCGGCTCACGTGGTTCTGGGACGTACCGGAGTTCCGTCGCGCGATGGGGCTCGTGCTGGTGCTCGCGCTGAGCAGCTTCTTGCTGCTGCCGCTCCTCACCTTGCTGCTGTGGGCGTTTGCCGATGAGTGGCGGTACCCGGGTGTCGTGCCGCAGTCTGCATCTCTGAAGTGGTGGGACTGGGTGTTGACCAACGGGGACGTCGGTTCGGCCGTGCGCTACAGCTTTATGACCGCGCCCGTGGTCACGCTGATCGCCGCGATCATCTGCCTGCCCGCGGCGTACAGCTTTTCGCGGTTTCGCTTCCCCGGTCGAAGGACGCTGTTCATCAGCTTGCTGGCCGCGAACGCGTTCCCCAAGATCGGTCTGTACGTGGCCATCGCCACGCTGTTCTTCCGCCTGAATCTGATGGGCACGTACTGGGGCGTGGTCCTGATCCAGCTGGTGGGCACGCTCGTGGCGATGGTCTGGATCCCCGCCGCGGGCTTCGACAGCGTCTCCCGCGAGCTCGAAGACGCCGCGCGTGACGCCGGCGCCGGTCCGCTGCGCGTCTTCTGGAGCATCACCTTGCCGCTCGCGATGCCGGCGATCGTCGTCGCGTCGTTTCTGGCATTCATCGCCGCGTTTGACGAAGCGCAGGGCACGCTGATTGTCGGGTCGCCGACGATCGTCACCATGCCGACGCTGATGTACACGCTGGTGGTGAATTATCCCGAGCCGGTAGGCGCCATCTTCTCGATTCTGCTGTCGGCGCCATCGGTCATCCTGCTGCTGATCGCACGCCGCTTTCTACTCGCGGGCTATCTCGCCGCCGGCTTCAAAGGTCGCTGATGGCGAGGCTCGAGCTCGATCACCTGGTAAAGCGGTATGGCCGCGGTGGCGAGCCCGCCGTGCAGGACCTGTCGCTCGAAGTAAATGACGGCGAGTTCGTGTGTCTGCTGGGGCCGTCGGGCTGTGGCAAGACGACGACGCTGCGCCTGATCGGCGGGTTTCTCAAGCCCGACGCGGGCGACGTGCGCATCGATGGCACGAGCATCCTGAAAGAGCCGCCCGAGCGACGGCCAACGGCGATGGTCTTCCAGCGCTACGCGCTGTGGCCGCACATGACCGTGTGGGACAACATCGCTTTCGGCCTGCAGGTGCGCCGCCGGCCGCGTGATGAGATCGCCCGACGTGTCGAGGCGGCGCTCGAGCTGGTCGGGCTGCCAGCGATGGGCCGCCGTTATCCGGCTCAGCTTTCGGGAGGTCAGCAACAGCGCGTCGCCCTGGCACGGGCGCTGGTCCTCGAGCCGCGCATCCTGCTGCTCGACGAGCCACTCTCCAACCTGGACGCACAGCTGCGTGTGCATATGCGCACGGAGCTCACCGCCATTCAGCGCCGCGTGGGGATCACCACGGTCTTTGTCACCCACGATCAGGAGGAGGCGATGTCCATCGCCGATCGGATCGCGGTGATGAACGCGGGAGTGCTCGAGCAGATGGACTCGCCCGAGGAGATCTACGCCCAACCCGCGACGCTGTTCGTGGCGACGTTCATCGGCACCATGAACCGTCTCGACGCCCACGTAGATGCCGGCTGGGTTCGAGCTGGCCCGTTCGTGGCGGCCTTGCCCGACATAGGTCGGCTGAATGCTGGTAGCGGCGCTAGCGTGGATGGCGCGCTGGTCGCGGGCGTGCGACCCGAGGACCTGGTGCTCGAGACAGCCGGGCAAGGCGTGCCCGCGCGCATCGACAGCGTGGTCGACCTCGGCCACTACCGCCGCGTGACGCTCACCGCGGAAGGCACCAGTCTGCTGGCATTTGTCCCGCGGTCGGAGCCCATTCCCACCGACCGCCTCACCGTCGCTCCCCGCCGCCTATTGCTGTACGCCGACGGTCACCTGCTGGCAACCAACGAAGGCGGCGTGAAGCGCAGCGGGTCGAACGCTTCGGGATCGACGGGCGGCGGTTCGCCGTCGATCAGCGCCATCAGCAGCGCGATCGAGCCGGGCAAGGGCGCGATTCCGCTCGGCCCGTGGCCCGTCAGGAAGTAGAGGCCCTCGCATGCGCCTCGGCCGATCAGTGGCAGCCTGCCCGCGGCCTATCCCCTCCGAAAGTGTCTAGCGACTGACATTCTGTCCGCCCGACGCCTCCGAGGCGAAGCGGTGCCCCACCAGAAGTTCGGCCGACAAGCCGCTTTCGGCACAAGACGCAGTCGGCCGACCTTCTTGTGACAGTTGGCCTAGAAGTTCGGCCGACAAGCCGCCTTTTCGGCACGAGTCGCAGGCGGCCGAACTTCTTTGACAGATTGGCCTAGTAACGCGGCCACCGAGATTTCGAGGCATTTCATACTTTTCGGCCGCGTTCCTAGGACCGCGGCCACCGAGACTCCGAGGCATTCACTACCTTTTCGGCCGCGGTCCTGGGCACTGTCACAGCCGAGGACTGGTTCCGGCAGTGATTCGGCGATGCCTCGGGGTAGGATGGGCAGCCGGAGCCGATGAGCTGGGACGAGGCGTTCGCCGATCACTACGAGGAATGGTCGGCATCGATGACGGCCGACGTTGCGTTCTACGTCGAGCTGGCACGCGAGGCGAACGGGCCGCTGGTCGAGCTTGCCATCGGGAATGGGCGGGTCGCGATCCCCGTGGCGCAGGCGACGGGCCAGCGGGTTGTCGGCATTGACTCCTCGCCGGCGATGCTTGCGCAAGCCCGTGCCCGGGCGGCCAAAGCGGGCGTGCAGCTCGACTTGCGCGAGGGTGACATGCGGGATCTTGCGCTCGAGGAGCCGGCCGCGCTGATCTACTGTCCATTCCGGGCGCTCCTGCACCTGCCGACCTGGGCCGACCGCCGCCGTACCTTCGAGCGCGTTGCCGCCTCGCTCCGCCCTGAGGGGCGGTTCGCCTGGAACGCGTTTGCCTTCGACCACCGGATCGCCGCGCGCCTCGACGGCCAGCACCAGGAGAAGCCCGTCCCGCACACGATCCAATACTCGGTGGGCGACAACCGCATCGACATCACGCTCGACGGCGGTGGGAAGAGCTCGCTGTGGCCGGCAACCAAGAACGAGTGGCTCGGGCTGCTCGACGTCGCCGGTCTCCAGGTGGAGGCGCTCTACGGCGGCTTCGCCCACGAGCCGTTTGCCGACGACAGCCAGGAATACGTGTTCGTCGCCCGCCGTCCTCGAGTGACGTTGCTGGTCTCAGCGGCGCGTTCTTGAGGCTGCCGCAGTTCGCCAGCGGCATCCTCGGCGGCGCGGTCATCGACCGCCTGGGCTATCGGCGTGTCAGCGTTGCCGCCGACCTGATCAGCGGCGCTGGCACCGCCGGTCGGCCAGCACGCGGCGCGCCCCGGGTGAACAGCGGGCTGCCTGCTGTCAGGTCGGCTGCGCTGATATCAGCCGCGGCCGCCCGAGTGCCGAATAGCGTCGACCAGCTCCGCCTTGGTCATCTTGCTGCGACCCTCGATGTTCATCTCTTTGGCGCGGTTGTAGACCTCGTCTCGCGATCTGCTCTCGAGGCCGCGGTTCGGGTTGCCCGTGCCTTGCGTTCGCCGGTTGGGCGTCCGCCCTTCCATGCGTCGGCGTTTGTTCACGGTGCGGGCGGCGATCTCCTCCGCGCGGTCCTCGGACACACCACGCTCCTCAGACCCCTCCTTGATGTGTTCGTACATCCGCTCGTCTTTATTGCTCCAGGCTTTTGGCATATCCCACTGAAAAGCAGATCGCGTGCCGTACTCGTCCCAGACGGTAGAATCTGTCGCCTGGATTGGCGCCGCGGGAATCGGCGTCCGTCTTGCGCCCGTAGCTCAGCGGATAGAGCATCAGTCTTCGGAACTGAGGGTCGGGAGTTCGAATCTCTCCGGGCGCGCCTCGTCAGGCGCGTACAGACCCGTGTCATAACAACAACTATCGACACGAGGCGTCACGTAGACCGTCACGCCGGACGCAAGCAGCGTCATCTGGACGTCACAATAAAGTCAGACTGTTGGGGTGAGCGACCGGGGTCGAACCGGCGACCTTCGGAGCCACAATCCGACGCTCTAACCAACTGAGCTACGCCCACCACGAACAAAAAGCGCTATTGGGCTCTCAAACAACGCCGGACATCCAGGCCGTGTGGCTTTCAGGCGGAGATGGGCGGGCGTTCCGAGCGGCCCGATTATATCTGAATTCGGGGCGCACGGGCGAGCGCCCACACGCCGGTCAGGGTCGACGCTGGCCCCGGGCTAGCAGAACGCCCGCGGCCGACGGGCAGCAAGCAGAACGTCAGCCCGCGGCCGACAGCAGCACGCGAGAGCTATTCAGGCGTGCCGTCGCCCGCGTCAGACAGTGCCGCGCTCCAGCCGAGAGGTCGCGGCAACGTGTCAAGTCTTCGATCGTCGCCTCCCTGTTCAAGGCCAGCGAGGCGGCGTCGGCGCGCGTCATCCCCGCGATGCGCCGCTGATGCAGATCAGGCGGATACCGCCACCAGGTGGCGTGCTCAGTCGACTCCAGGGCTTCTGTCGGCTCGGCGGGCGCGGACACCAGCCGAGCCACCACGTCGACGAGCTCGTCCAGGTCAAACGGCTTCGCCATGAACGCCTGCACGTTGAGTGCCTGGGTCAGTCGCGCCGGGTCGTGTTCCGCGGTCATCACCGCCACCGGCACGTCGGCTAGCGCGGGGTCGGCCCGGCAGACCCGCAGGAAGGTCTGCCCATCCATGATCGGCATGTTGAGATCGAGCACCACGCCGTGCGGCAGCGCCTTACGCATACGATCGAGCGCCTCCGCCCCATTGGCGGCGACGACGGCGGTATAACCCGCATCGCGAAGCACCTGACTGACTATGGTGCGTATGTCCGGCTCGTCGTCCACGACGAGGACGCGCTTCAAGGCACTGGCCTGCCCCTACGCGGCCCCGCAGAATGCGTGCCACGCCGTCCCCACACGCCGACGTAGAATGCCGCCGCGAGCACGTGAGTGCCGGGGGAGAAGGCTCTGAGCTTGAATCCGAGCGTCTCGGTCGTCATTCGAGCCAAGAACGAGGCGCGCTTCATCGGCGAGACGCTGGAAGCCATCTTCACCCCCGAGGCGGTGCGTCGTCCCCGCCATGTCGTCGTAGTCGACTCGGGCTCGACCGATGGCACGCAGGCAATCGTCAACGCGTTTCCCACCACCCTGATTCAGATCCGTCCCGACGAATTCACGTATGGCTACGCGCTCAACCTGGGCGTGGCCAATTGCGACGCGGAGATCGTGGCCACGCTGAGTGCGCACTCGCTGCCGAGCAGTCCCGATTGGCTGCTCAATCTGGTCGAGCCGTTTACCCGACCGCGAGTTGCCGGCGTGTATGGCCGCCAACTGCCACGGTCGAACGCGACCATCTTCGAGCTACTCGGCATGCGGCTCACTGGCGTGCTGAGCGACACGCCTCGCGTCCTGGATCGTCAACCGCTCTTCTCGAATGCCAACGGTGCGTTCCGAAGATCGCTGTGGCTGGAGCACCCGTTCGATGAAAACGTCGGCGGCGCCGAAGACATCGCCTGGGTGCGCACGATGCAAGAACGCGGCTACCTGATTGCCTACCAGCCGACGGCGTCGGTGTACCACTCGCATGGGGAGCCGATCTGGCGACATCTGCGGCGCGCCAGCCGCGACGTGCCGACCGTGGTCGGCAACTTCTTGCACCTTGGCTCTGGTGGTCACGTGGTCCACAAGCCAGTGCAAGCGGACCCGGTCACGCGACCCGCGCCCGACTAGCTCCCGCTTTGGCAGCGGGGGCCATCGGCAGGCGCACCCAGAATGCCGATCCGCGCCCGAGCGTACTCCTGACGCCGATGCTGCCCGCGTGGGCTTCCACCAGTTGTCGCGCGACCGCCAGGCCCAGGCCGGTGCCGCGCACCGCCAGGGTCGCGCCATGCCTGCCGCGATAGAACTTTTCGAAGATGCGTTCGCAGTCTTCGGCGGCGATGCCGGTGCCCTGATCGATCACCT
Organism: Chloroflexota bacterium; assembly: GCA_005883405.1. Lineage (GTDB taxonomy): Bacteria > Chloroflexota > UBA6077 > UBA6077 > CF-72 > CF-72. The sequence continues at coordinate 31,260 of VBGG01000126.1, forward strand.
GGATCTCGACGCTCTCGTCGACAACGGCGGCGCTGATGCGAATCTCGGTGCCCCGCGCCGAGTAGCGAGCCGCGTTCGACAACAGATTGTTCATCACCTGGCCGAGCCGATCGGCGTCGGCCATCACGCTCGGGAGTGGCGCCGCCAGCTGAGCGACCACGTGGTGGGTCGGAGTGGCCTGGCCAAAGCCGCTTGCGACGCGCGTGAGCCACGTGGCGAGATCGAGGCGGTCGGTCTTGAGCTCGATGCGGCCGGCGTCCAACCGCGACGTGTCGAGCAAATCGTCGACCAGCCGCAACATCAACGCCGAGCTGGTGTGAATCTCATCGGCGCTCTGGCGGATCGTGCCTGGCTCGGTCAGCATGCCGTCGACCATGAGCTCGGAATAGCCGTGGATGATCGTGAGCGGCGTGCGGAGCTCGTGCGAGACCTGGCCAAGGAACTCGTCCTTGAGGCGCGCTACTTCTCGCAGTGCCTCCATCTCGCGCCGCGCCTCCGCCTGGCCCGCCTCGCGATGCAATCGAGCAGTCTCCTGCGCCAGGCGTGCCGTCTCCAGCGTGACGGCGGCATAGTCGGCGAGCGTCTTGAGCACGAGCATCTGATCGAGATCGAAGAAGGCTGCCCGACCAGCATTCACCTCGCGCCAGGCGATCAATCCGCCCACGGGCCGCCCGTAGCCGGCGCCGAAGGGGATGGCCGCGACCGCAAGTCGAGCGCAGCGTACGTCCTCTGGTACCCAGGTCGGGACGACTCGGCCTGGCCCGATGTGCAAGTCGATCTGGCGCGGCTCGAGAACCAGCTGCTCGAGGATTGCCGCGCGCAGCGCCGGGCGGTCCACCTCGCACGCGACGTGCTCGGAGAACGCGGGCGGCGAGCCCATCGGCACAAGCGCCAGGCCGTCGAGCTTGAGCCCTTCGAGGACCGCACCCTCGGCGATCGCCTGGAACGCCCGCTCAGGATCGAGCGTGCCGACCACCGCACGTCCGACCGCGCTGGTAACGGCCATATTGCGCGAGCGGCGGTCGGCGCGGTCCATGGCCTGTTTTGCCAAATACAGCAGCCCGGCTGGCACGAGCAACATGGGCGCCCAGTTCGGGGCCGAATTCAGCATCGCCGCGAGCATTGCCCCGACGGTGCCGAGTCCTACCTCGCCCATGGTTTGCACCGAGAGGTTGCCGCGCGTCACCTCCCATACTGGACGACGTTTATCGAGGGCGACCACCACCGCGACCAGACCCGCCGAAACGACGCAGTAGCTGCAGCTCACGACGATGGCGATCAGCGGATCGGTCCAGCTCCCACCCGGCGACACTCGATCGGGACCGCCAAAGCGCGTGGCCAGATGGGCCGCGGCGCCGACCGCCAGGGTTATGCTGGCCACGTTGAAGGCCAGTTTCGGCGGCGCCAGCGGGTGACGCAGCGCGCGTAAGCCCACGCCCAACGCGGCGATGGCCATCGCCAGGCCTGGCGGCAGCAGAAACGCGGCGGCGATGTGGGCCACCGCGCTCGCGTTGGTGTACCAGCCGCGCCGGACTTCAAAATGCAAGTGATCACCGATCGCGGACAACACGATTAGCGCGATCGTGACTCCGGCCGACCACGCGTACGGCCACTGAGCAACTACGCTCAGATCGTGGCCGAGCAGCAGAACTGCGTTCGCCACGACCAGCGCGATGTACAACTTGAGCAAGGGTCCCATACCAGGTGCCAGGGCGCCGCTCGGTTGGAGCTCCTGCCTGCGTCTCGCGCAGGCAGGAATGTTCCAGCTAAACGTTGGCCAAGCTCAGATCCAGTTCAGCTCCAGCCGAAACCGGTCAGGCCAGCCAGCATGCGAACGATGCCATCCGCCATGTGGATCGAAACGGGGACGAAAAGAACCGCCAGCAGCGTCGGAGCTGCCTCTCGTTTTGGGAATCGCTCCCACCAACTCGCGAAGAACTGCACTAATCCCTCCCACCGTGTATCGTTCCGGTCACGTATTACAAAAACGTGACCTGTCCGACTATCGCTTGTGCATGGCCCGTTTGGACTCCCCCATCCGGGGTGTTTCGAACAGCCAGAAGTACCGGCCACCCCGGTACTTTCGGCTGCCCCACCGCAACCCGTGGGCAGCCGAGCTCGAACGCCTACTCGGCGCAGGCCAGTTGCGCCTCGCAAGACGGCATGTTACGAATTGTTACACAAGGGGAGCTGAGCATCGCCGACCACGGAGGTTGACTTAGTGGCCGAGACGTCGATTCTGCTTGTGGAAGACGACCTGGATACGGCGCGGTCGCTAACCAAGGCATTGGAGGCCAGTGGCTATCACGTCACGGCCGTTGACACCGGACTCGAAGCTCGCTCGATCATCGAGCACGTGCATCCCGATCTGATCCTGCTCGATCTGATGCTGCCCGACACCGACGGCCTGGTGTTGACGACCGCGCTCAAGACGATCACCAGCGCCCCGATCATTATCTGTAGTGCCCGCACGGAGCAGGTCGATCGTGTACTGGGCCTGAAGCTCGGCGCCGACGACTTCGTCGCCAAGCCGTTCGACCTCGACGAGCTCGAGGCGCGCATCGAGGCGGTCCTGCGCCGCGCCTCGCGTGTGCGCGAGGCCTCGAACGTCCCGCCCGATCAGATTCAGGTCGGCGAGCTGATCGTCTCGCAATCGCGGGGAAGCGTGACGCTGAGCGGACAGCCAGTGCACCTGACGCCGACCGAGTATCGGCTGCTGGTGGCGCTGGCCAGCCGGCCCGACGAGGTGCTCACCCGCGAAGTGTTGGGGCAGCTCGTGTGGGGATACCAGGACCTGGGTACCGGGCACCTGATCGACGTGCATATCGGACGTCTGCGCCTCAAGCTGCGCCGCGTGTCCCGGTCGGCGCCCGTGATTGTGACTGTCCGCGGCAAGGGCTACACCATCGCGTCTGAAGGCGCCGAAGCGGCCGCCGGATCGGAGCACTCCACCGAAGCCTCGCCAGGCGTCTAGCGACCGGCCAGAGCGCGGCCACCGGACTTCGACTCGACAGGGTTTCGGCCGCGTTTTTGGGCTCCGCGCCGAGGGGGACGCTCAACCCGATCTCAACTCCGGCGGCATTCGCACCGTGGGGATGCTCAACAACTCAGCCCTACGATCCGCGGTGGAATGTACCTGGCGGAGGCGCGACCACAATGACCGAGCTTAGCGGCACGTTGGACGGGGTTGGACTGCCGGCCATCGTGCGCTTCCTCGCCGGCCTGAAGAAGACGGGATGCCTGCGCGTCTCTCACGGGGACTGGCAGGGTGAGGTCTTCTTCGATGCGGGTCAGGTGACTGGCGCGAGGCTCGGTTCGCGTTCGGGTTTATCGGCGCTGGATGCGTTGGTGCAGGCGCTGCCGAGCGGTAGTTTCGCGTTCGCGGCATCGGAGCGTGCCGAGGGCGGCCCGACGATCCACATGTCCCCCGAGGTCTTCGAGGCGCACCTGGACGAGCTGGCCTCGCGTTCCGCGACCGGCATGCCGAAGCTTCCACCGGTCGATGCGGTGCCCTCGTTAGTCGCCGACCACGACCCGAACCGAGGTGAAGAGCCACTGGCCCTGGACCGGGGCACGCTGCAGACGCTTCTGGCGGTCGATGGACAGCGGACGGTGCGCGACATCGTGGCGCACCGGGGGTCCTTCGATGCCCTGTGGCAGCTTCGCAACCTGGTCGAAATTGGCCTGGTGCGGCTCGAAGCGCGCGCCGCCACCGTGGTTGCCTCTCAACCGCGCGTGCATGAGCCGGCGATCGTGCGGCCCTTCCCAGTGCCGGACCAGGCGTCTACCGCTTCGAGCCACTGCCCGAAGCTGGGTTTCGAGGACGACCCGAGCAACTCATTCGGTCGGCCAACACGGCTACACCGCTGCTTTGCGGCCGGGACGGCGCAGCCATTGTCCCTCGACCAGCAGCGCGAGCTGTGTCTCAGCGACCACTTCGGATCGTGCCCGCGGCTAACGATGCCCGCGATGACGCTAGAGGCTGAGGCCGAGGCGGCTGCGCGAGCCGTGCCTGATGATCCACGCATCGTCCGCCTGCCGTCGGTCGCGCGAGCCACCGCGGCGGCTCGCAACGGAACTGCCAGTGCCGCGCCGTCTGTCACGCAGCGGCGCGCGCCGAGTCAGGATGTCGGTGCCGCACGATCGACACCCCTGCGCGCGCGGATCGAGCGGCAGGCTCGGCCCGCGTCGGATGCCGCGGTCGCCGAGCCGCCTCTACCCGAACCAGCCGTACGGTTCGCGCCCGAGGCACGTCCGGTGCAGCCAAAGGCTGCGACGCGGGCGCTGTTCATGGACCCGCTCGGCGTCCGTGTGCGCGGCGTGCGTTTGTCGTCGCTCGGCGCGGGTCTCGTCGGCGTGCTGGTGCTGGCCGTGTTCGGTTATTTGCTGGCGCCGAAGCTGGCCTCGCTGCTTGCCGACGATACGATTGACGCGTCACGACTGCCAAACACCAGTGCAATAGCCGCGGGCACGCCTGTCGCGCAGATCACGTCGTCGCGGCAGACGCCGGCGCGGTCCGCCGCCCAATCCGCGGTGGCCAGCAATCCGCCTGGCGCTGCCGCTGTCCAGACGACAGCTGCCAGCAATCCGACCGGTGCTGCCGAGGCCCAGACTGCGGGGGCAACTAGTCCGAGCGGCGCTGCTGCTGCCCAGATGACGGTGGCGAGTAATCCGAACGGGGCTGCGGCTGCCCAGACCACGGGGGCGAGCAATCCGAACGGGGCTGCCGCCGCCCAGACCACAGCGCCCGCCAATCCGAGTGGCACAGCCGCCCAACCAGCGGCGGCGGCCATTAGGCCGAATCCCGCCGCCGCCAGTGCTGCTGCTGCCGCTGCGAGTGCCGCCGCGGCGCGCGTCCAACCCACCCTCGCGCCAACCATCGCGCCAACCCCGGCTCAGCCAACCGCGGTACTGACCGCGGCTGCCCGTACCCTGCTCGACGAAGACTTCACCGCTAGCGCCTTGAATTGGCCGAACGATCCGCAAGGCACGGCATGGCTCACCAGCGGCAGCTATCGGCTGGCGACGCGCGATGCGAGCAAGTTCGTGGCGATCAGCGCTCCGGTCGCGCAGACCCCGAACGATGTCGTCGTCAGTGCCACGTTACGCAAGGTGAGCGGGCCGATCGGCGGTGGCTATGGCATTATCCTCCGCGACCAGGGGCCCCTGCCGCAGGAGGGCACGCGCCAGGACGGCCGTTATTACGTGCTCGAGGTCGGTGACAAGGGCGAGGTCGGGATCTGGCGACGAGAGTCCGACCACTGGGTCGACGTGCTGCCCTGGCAGCACTCCGATATTGTGAAGACCGACTCGTCGACCAACGAGTTGACGGTTCGCGCGATCGGCAACACGCTGAGCCTGTTCGTCAACGGCACACAGGTCACCACCCGAACGGACGACGCGCTCACCTTTGGCAGCGTCGGCTTGTTCGTCGGCGGCGACGGCAACCAGGTGGCTGTCGAACACTTCAGCGTTCAGACGCCCTGATCGTCACCGCGCCACTGCTCGAACAGTGGCCAGACGGCCGGATCTTCCAGGCCTAGCCGCCAGGTCGCTACGCCGCGGACGCGATACGCGTCCACCAGGCTGAGGCGCGCCGCGGCGCTGGTGCTCTCCTCGAGCCAGACTTCGTGAAGCTGCGGCTCGCCAGGCGATGGAGCCGGGGGCGTCGGCGTCGATGGCACCGGCGGGGGCGGTTGCGCGTCGCACGGCGGCGGCTGGTGCACGGCCGTGGCGTGGCGTGGCGGCGGCTGAGACGGCACAGTTGGCGGCGGCTCACCTGACGTGCCCGCGTACGTGAAGGACAGCGATCGCTGCTCGAGATCGAAGCCGACTGCTGCCGAGTACCGCTCCGCGAGGGCCGCGAACTGGGCGTAGCCGATCGAGCGCGCGCTGCCTGACGTGGTGTTCCAGTCATAGCCGTAGAAGGCGAGGCCGAGCAGGACCCTGTCGGGCGGAATCTGGGCGGTCGCGAAGCGGGCCACACGCTGCACCCAGGCGAAGGGCGCCACCGAGCCGGGTCCGCTGAAGGGACCGCGATATTCGTAGGCCATGACGGTGACCAGGTCGGCCTGCGCGCCGAGCGCGGCGTAATCGAAGGCGCCGGACCAGCCCTGGGTTACGTCACGCTCCTTGGCCGGGATGGCCAGAGTGAGCATCTTGCCTTGCTCGTGCAGGGCGGCGGCGAGCGTACCAACGAAGTCAGTGAGCGCGGGCCGATCGTCTGGTGCGATGTTCTCGAGGTCCAGATCGAAGCCGTCGTAGTCCTCGGCGGAGGTGTAGCTGACGATGTGCTCGATTGCGCTCATGCTGATGTTCTCATCGGTAAGGATCCGATGGTTGAGCCAGGACGAGACGGTGAACAACGACGGCACCACCTTGAGGTTGTGGCTCCTGGCGAACTGCTTGAGCGTCTGATCGTCGCGACTGGCGATCCCGCCGCAGGCATCAATGCTGACCCACTGCGCTCCGACCAGATCCAACTGATCGGCATGCGCCTGCAGCGAGGACCAGGACGCGGAGTCGTACGGCACGTAATAGCCCAGCACCAGCGCCCGCGCTGGCGTGCTCGGTTGCGATTCCTGCGCGCTGAGCGGAGCGAAGCCGACGACCATGGCGATTGCGATCGCGGTCAGCAGCGCGGTCCCTGTGATCACCATTGCGACCGCTGTTGTACTCGCCGTGGGCCTGCCAGCGGCGTCACCAGCCCGCCCGCATGCGCCCTGAGAGCGAGCCTGGATGCCTCGGCCCGGCCACCCACCCCGGCCACGGCACCCGTCGCCTGGGGGAGCTGCGCTCGCCGCGGTGGTCCACTACGTCGTCGTACTGCCCGTCTCCAAGCTGATCGAGCAGTTCAGTCCGCCGCCTGCCGCCGCCACGCGCGCGTGCCCGTTCTGCCTGAGCAAGATCCCCCTCAAAGCGCGACGCTACGCGTTCTGCACCTCAGACGTAGAGGACAAGGTCCAGGCACTGATCGACCTGATGACGAGTGCCTAGGAACGCGGCCGAAAAGTATGAAATGCCTCGAAATCTCGGTGGCCGCGTTCCTAGGCCAATCTGTCAAAGAAGTTCGGCCGCCTGCGACTTGTGCCGAAAAGCGGCTTGTCGGCCGAACTCCGTCGTCTGACCGTTCAGTGGCGCATCTATCCTCAAAACGGCGTAAGTGACCGCAGGTACGTCTTCTATCGGGATGAGGTAGGTCTTCCCGTTTTGCGGGCAGTACACCCCAAAAGCGTCTATCTGGCCGTGATAGCCGCCATCGCCCAGCGGGCGTCGGCTGTCCATGACGCAGGTCTTGAAGCCCACGCAGCCGTCGCGCAGCCTCCCCGTCTTGCACTGGATGCGGACAACGCGGTTGCCCTCGTCCACCGCCAGGTCGTAGCGCTCCTCGTTCCACGGGATCAACACGGACATTCCGAGTTGAACGAGCGCGTGCAGTATTGCCGCCTCCGTCCTTTTGCCCTTCGTAGTCGGGTTGGGT
>VBGG01000604.1 GCA_005883405.1 Chloroflexota bacterium
CGGCTGACGTGCTGGAGGATCGCCGCCGGCCCCACGACGTTCAGGTAGGTGTCCTGCTGGCCCGCGAAGGAGACCGTCGGCAAGTCCTCCGCCGTCGCACTGGATCGGACGGCGTAGGCGGCTTGCTCGCCGAGCCGGGCGAGCGGGCGGGTAATCGCCGCCGCCAGATTGTCGGGGATGGCGATCCCTTCGATGGTTTGGCGGATCTCCGCGCTGAGCGCGCGGATCGCCTCCCGGTCGTCCGACTTCAGGCTCGACAGCCGATCGAGGCGATCATCGATCGACGGCGCTTGCGCCATGATCCGCTGGAAGGCGTACGTCGTCACGCAAAAGCCAGCCGGCACGCGGAGGCCTTCGATCCGCGAAAGCTCCCCCAGGTTCGCGCCCTTGCCGCCAACGACCGCGACCTGCGTCTGGTCGATTTCCTGGAAACCCAACACGTAGCAGCCCATCCGCTCCCTCCCTTGTGCGTTCCCTAAAGAATGTCGCAGCGTCTCACCGGACCCCCATCCCCCATGCTGCTCAAGGAATGGATCCCGAGTGCGTCGCGGCGTAAGCCCTTGTCCGCCGCGTCGAGGCCTGGCTGGCTTGGTGGTACCTGCAGATGGGTCCTGAACGAGCAGTTCGGCTCCACGATCTCGAGGCTGCACGATCTCGAGGAGAAAACACCAGGCTGGAACGTGATGGTGCAAGCGCTGGAGAGCTCGCCGCCAGACTGGCCTGCGACTATCAAGTTCGACAGTGGCGAAAGTCGCTGAACGAACTGGTCAAGAGACTGACCACCAGACTTGGAGAACGCGCGCTTTAGCCGCAGGTGTATGGCGAGCTATACTTCTCATTGGAAGTATAGCTGTATGGCTCGCGAGAAGACGACCCTTTCGCTGGACCGCACCAAGGCTAATGCCGTACGCGCGTTGTTGGCCGCCAAAAACATCTCGGACGCTATCGACGCCGCGCTGGACCACATCCTGTACGAGGAGGACATCCGGCGGAGCATTGCCGGGTATGTGGCTATTCCGCCTACGGCTGAGGAAGACGCGCTGGCTCGGCGGCCTCATCCACGGCTCGACGATGACGACACGGACTGGAGGGCAGCATACGCCGACCTCCTCCAGTGACCGCCCCGTTCCGCTGCGCGGCCAGGTGTGGCTTGCGAACCTGGATAAAGAGCGGCCAGTCATCATCCTCACTCGCAACCCGATGGGCCGCTACCTGAACGCGCTGCTGGCGGTGCCCGTCACGCGTACCATTCGCGGCGGGCGTAACGAGGTCCCGCTTGGATCCGACGACGGGCTGCGCTATGAGTGTGTGGCAAACCTCGACCAGCTTACGCTGGTGCGACTGGATGAATTGGAGCATCGCCTGGGCGCCATCCGCCGTCATACGCTGGACGCACTGTGTGACGCGCTGGCCTTCGCGGTCGCCTGTCAAGCAGGCGCGCGGTAAGGCGGCTCGTGGCATCGGCTTCGCCTACGAAGTAGAGCGCGTTCTCGTTCCTAGCGCACGGCTAAGACTGCAGTGCAGGGGTGTAATTGCGGGCAGGACCCGCTACCCAATCGATCGGACTCAGCCACACACGATACGCAGCGAGACCCAGCCCGGATCATTTAGCGCCGAAAGCCGTCGGTCCAGCCAGGTCGGCCCGCTCCCCCGACATGGTTATGGCGCGACGCGTGGTAGGTTCGTGCAATGAGAACCACCATCGACGCGGCGGGGCGGATCGTCGTGCCCAAGCCGCTGCGCGATGAGCTCGGCGTAAAGCCCGGCCATGTGCTCGATCTCGTGGTGAGGGACGGGCGACTCCAGGTTGAAATCGCTCCTGTCGAAATGCGCCTGGAGCGCCGCCGCAACGGGCCTATCGCCGTCCCCGCGGATGAGATACCGACCCTGACCGCTGAACAGGTACGTCAGACGCTCGAGCACATTCGACGGTGACCATCGTCGGATACCGCGTCAGCCGCTGGCGCCACGCTAATCAGCTGCGATCGTCGGGCGGCTCAGATCTACGAACGTCTCGGCGTCGACCACCGTCTGCTGGTTTAGACGGCCTCCGCGCAGCCATGATGTGCCTTGGCGGGCCTACCGCCACCGCCGTACAGCCGCGCGAGGCGAAACGTGGGTTGGAGCGGCACGCGCTGGGTTGCTCCTGAGGCGCGAAACGAGTAATCGGATGGCGGTCCAGGCGACCTACAGCCACAGGCTGATCAGGACTGGCCTTTCCACACCGTCGAGGCCGTACTGCTGCCAGAATCTCCGAGTGACTGGTCAGCAGGCTGATCAGGACTGGCCTTTCCACACCGTCGAGGCCGTACTGCTGCCAGAATCTCCGAGTGACTGGTCAGCCGGCCAGTGAGTCGGCGAAGCCAACAACATCGCCACGCATACGAGGACGCCGGCGATCGCCACCTCTGCGAGACCCGGGCGTGCCAGCCGAATAGGCCAGGCCAGCGCGAGCGCGGCCGCGGTGAGGGCGAGAAGTGCGACCCGCCGGGCCGGCGCGATCGATCGTGTCGAGCGGTGCGCCACGCCAGAACGTCAGGATGCCCGTGGTCAGCACGAGACCGCCCAGCAACCCACCCAGCCACAAGGCCTCACCGTATGGTGGGCGA
>VBGG01000605.1 GCA_005883405.1 Chloroflexota bacterium
CGGTTGGTGGGGCGACGAGATCCTCCTCGACCACCTGGACCGGTGGGCGACCGAGACGCCGGGCTTCGAGCTTGCGACCGACGGCACCGGCCGCCTCACCTACGGTGAAGCCCGCGGCCAGGCCTACCGGCTTGACCTCTCTCCGCCGCCTGGGCGTGCAGCGTGGTGACCGCGTCCTGGTCCAGCTCCCCAACTGGAACGAGTTCATCGTCATCTACCTGGCGGCGATCCGTGCCGGCGCGGTGCTGGTGCCGATCATGCCCATCTACCGCCACGACGAGATTGGCTACATCCTCGAGCGGTCGCAGGCGAGGGTCGCGTTCACGGCCGGCGAGTTCCGCAAGTTCGACCACCTGCAGATGTTCCGAGAGCTGCGCGCCAAGAGCCCGGAGCTGAGAGAGCTGGTGGTGGTGAGGGGCGAGGCGGGCGCCAACGAGCAATCGATCGAGCGGCTCACCGAGCCCAATCGTCGCGCCGACGACTTCGACGAACCGGCGATCGGCCCGCGGCCCACCGCCGACGACGGCCACGTCCTCATCTTCACTTCGGGCACGGAGGCCCGGCCAAAGGGCTGCTTCCATACGTGGAACACGATCGGCTTCAGCGTGCGCGGCCTCGCGAAAGCTTTCGAGCTGGACCGCGGCTGCGTCACGTTCGCGCCCTCGCCAGTGAGCCACGGCACGGGCCTGGCGATGGGAGTCGCCGTGCCCATTCTCACGGGCGGCTCGATCCACCTCCAGGACGTGTGGCAGCCGAAGGAGGCCCTGGCCCGCATCCGCGAGCACCGCTGCACACATGCCGCGACCGCGACGCCATTCGTGCGCATGGCCCTCGACGCGTTCGATCCCGCCGTGGACGATGTCTCGTCGATGCGGATGTGGATCTGCGCGGGGGCGCCGATCCCAGCGGATCTCGCCACCGAGGTCGCAAAGGTGTTCAAGGGCTGCCGCCTGCTGCCGCTGTACGGTGC
>VBGG01000127.1 GCA_005883405.1 Chloroflexota bacterium
ACTGGTACGTTTTCGACCCAGTCATGGGGCCGATGAGTGTGCGCGTGGCCAGCTACTTCCCGTTCAACGTCACGTGTTACTTGAACGGCCACTCGTTCGTCGCTCAGGAGCTGACGCGAGCCGGGGTCCACTTCCGCAAAGCCGACAATGCGTTTCTCGGTGTGGCCGACGTGGATGCTCTCCAAGCAGCCGCCGATCACCTGAGTGCTACCGTCTTGCAGCGACGCTGCGCCTTCTGGGTACGCCGGCTGGTGCCCACCTTCAGCCCGCTCGAGCGCGCGGCGCTGCAGCCTGGCTATCGCTACAGCATGGCCCAGATGGAGCTGGCGACTGACATCGTCTTCAAACGCTCGGCACCGCTCAAAGCCATGTTCCAGCGTGCCTGCGAACTGGGCGTGCTCGTCGGCGGCGCCGAGCGCACCACCCACCTGTTCGGACGCCACATCACCCGCCGCTACCAGGGCAAACTCCAGACCGTCCTGGATCAGCGCGAGGCGGGTCATCCGGTGCTGCGCTGGTATTACGAGACGTCGTTCGCCAAGCAGTACACGCGTGGTGACCAGCACAGCGACCGTATCCTTCGCAACGAAACCTGCTCGAACGATACCCGCCACTTTGGCGTCGGACGGCGACTGGACAACCTGCCGCTGTTGCGCGACAAGCTGGCGGCGACCAACGACCGCTGCCTGGCCCTGCAGGCGGACCTGCTGGCTAGCACCGTCGATACCGGCCAGCTGGCGGCGTTGGCCCAACCGACGCTGGTCGGCCAGCGGCGCATCCCCGGTCTGAAACTGCACGACGACCGGGTGATCCGCCTGCTGGAGACCCTGCTGCATCCGGCTGCCTTCGCCGGCGACTGGACCACCCGTGACGTGCACGCCCGCGTGATGGCCCGTCATCGGCTGACCGAGACCGACTACCGCCTCAGCCAGTTGCGCTATGACCTGACCAAGCTCCGCGCCAAGGGCTTCGTCGAGCGCCTCGGCACCAGCCGCCGCTACCGACTGACTCCCGTCGGACTGAAGCTCGGCGTGTTGCTCGTCAAGTTGCGCACTCGCTTGCTCGGTCCACTCGTGACGCTGCTCACAAATCCGAACCCACCTCGACCATCATCATCCGACACTGCCGTCCAGGCTGCGTTCCGACACGTCGACGCCGCTCTCGACAATCTCTGCGCCGCCCTCGGCCTCAAACAGGCAGCGTGAACCGGATTTTCGTTACCCAAGCAGCGAGCTTCTAGTGGGTCATGCCGCAATTAGCTGGTGATTGGTAAGTGCGACGGAGTCGCCGAGGCGACGCTGTTTGGCACGGATTCGGCGCGCCCTGCGTTTGCCGTCCCACTCGAACGGAGTCGGGTTGGCGTTCCACCCAAGGACCGCATCCTCCAACCATGTAATCACCTGCGCCACAGTCTGGGGATGCTGCCCATTCAAGGCCCGCCCGCGGATAATCCGCTGGAGTGATTCCGCCAAATTGAGCCATGAGCCGCTCAGCGGCGTGTACAGCGGCATCACCCCGTGGGCGAATAGCCAGGTGACGATCGAGCTACTCAAGTGTCCGGCCAGATTGTCCCAGATCAGAATCAAGCGGAGTGGCGGCAGTGGCAGGTGTGGAAGATGTCCTAACCATGTCGCCCAGTCTGCTGCCGCTGGGAACTCGATACGGTGGCTGGTCGGGTCGGGCAGTGCAGCCAAGATCTGCAGGAGTTCATCCTTCAGCCAGGGGTGCAATACCACGTTGGGCGCTCTGGGCACGCCCTTGGCCCGCACCTCGCCAGTGGCTGGGCGGAACAGGGTCAGCAACTTGGCGGTGCCCCCGCGGATGTATTCGTGCGGCTGACAGCGCGGCTTGCCCTCACGCTGCCAGGACTGTCCGGGCTGTGGGATGGCCTGATACGGGCCGGCCTCGTCCTGGCACCACAGCGGGATGCCCATCGCTTCGGCGATGCGATAGGCGAGGTCGATCAAGCCCCTTTTTTCTTCGGTCTGCGGGTCGACGACGGTCACCACGCCCGATTTGCGCTTGCGTTGGGCCGTGCCCGTCGGACACCAGGTCCGCGTGCGCTGGTACGAGCTGCCAGCATCCCGCAGCACCCGCCGGATGGTGCTGGTGCCCACACGCGGAAAACCGCGTTGGCGCAGCGTGCGCTGCAACGTACTGAGCGACCAGGTCGCCGTTCCGTCTGTTCGCCGGTCCGGTTCCCGCTGCGCGGTGGCGACGATCTGTGCGCGTGCGCTGGGCGTATAGGTGGGTTTGCGCCCGCGGCCGCGGGCGATGCACACCGCCGCTAGGCCGTGACGGTTGAACCGCGCCACCAGATCGGCCACGGTCGTTCCGCTGCGCAAGCCGGCCTCACGCGCCGCGTGGATGAACACACCGGTTCGTGCCACCGCCAGCAAGGCGGTAGCCCGACGTACCTGGTCGACACGTTCGCTGGTACTGCTGGCAATACGGTGCAAAGTCACCCGCTCGGCGCGGCTCAGGCGCCGCAAGGGTTCTCGTTGTGGGGTCGGCATTTGCTTCCTTCCAGTCAAGTATCCGGGAAGCGAACTCCAGATCCGGCCATTTCAGGCATGACCCACTAGTAGTGCACCAGCCAGGCCATGTACTCAGGCGGCCCGACCATTCGGCCTGGCACGTACTCGTGCGTGATTGGGTGGCGCAGGGAGACGAGCCAGGTCATGGACGCGCGCAGGTGGTTGCTCGCTCGAATGGAGTCTGCCCACACTGACTCATCGGCCGCCGGACTCGCCACTGATGTGGGCGGCGGCGCGTCCCGCACTGCCGAGCGCAGGCGTCGAGCCGATGGCTGATCGAGCTCCAGGGCACGTTCCAGCACGCCGCCCAAGGCCGGCCCCATGCCGCGTCCGAAGATCTGCGCAGGAAGGTGCGCCAGGTTTGGTTCTGTGAGCGGGCTGGCCCACGCCAGCGATAGCGTCGAATCGAGCGGTTGCTGACCACGATGCCCAGCTTGAGGAGCTCACCTCTGATGCGCTCGGTGCCCCACAGCCGATTCTCGCGAGACATAGTCCTGATCACGTCCTGCACCTCGGGACTCAGATGCGGACGGCCGCCACGAGAGCGGGACTTCCAGCGCCAGAACAGGCGCCAGCCTTGTCTATGCCAGCGCACAACCGTGTCGGGTGTGACGAAGGTCAGATGCTCGCGCCAGCCAGCACCCCCGCCTATGCCAGCGCACAACCGTGTCGGGTGTGACGAAGGTCAGATGCTCGCGCCAGCCAGCACACCAGCGGCGAGCCAGGATCCACAGCAGCTTGTCCCATAGGCGAAGCCGAGCACGTGGTCGGGATCGTGTGGGACGCGTCAGGACGGCGAGTTGATGGCGCAACAGCAGGTTCTCGAACACGAGGTCCTGACGCGGGCGAACCCAAGCCGGCACCGTCGCGAACAGCAGCCAGACGACTTCTAACATGCCTTCAGCATCGCCGATCTATGACGCGCGAAGTTTTGCCGCCCCACAGCACCATCGCACGGCCTTGAGTAACAGGATCAACCAAGCGCAGGCAGGGTACCAGGCTC
>VBGG01000128.1 GCA_005883405.1 Chloroflexota bacterium
CAGCGCGGCCACACGGCCCGGGCCGGTGGCCCAGTTGAGCCCCAGGTACAGGAAGCCGGCCAGCGCCAGCACCACCACGGCGAAGCCGATGACGTACGGCATCTGGCGGTTCTCGCGGCGCGCCTGATGGCCATACACCGGATGGCGGTGCTCGGCACGCGGGAAGGCATGGCCACGCCGGCTCGCGGGGCGCTCGCTCGGGCGAAGACCCCGCCGCCGATTGCGTCCATCTGACGGGTCGCGGCCGTCCATCGTCCCGCGATGATAAACCTCGCGCCACCGCGGCCCACCGCCAATCCGGCGAGGCGAACGGAGAACGGCTCAGTCTTCGCGATCGAGCTCGAAGGCCTGATGCAGGATGCGGACGGCGTCTTCGGCGCGCGCGCGAGGGACGACGCACGTGATGCGGATGTCCGACGTGCTGATGATGTTGATGTTGATCCCGGCGCGGGCCAGGGCGCCGAACATCCGCGCCGCGTAGCCAGGCGCGCTCTGCATGCCGGTTCCGACGATGCTGACCTTGGCCAGGTCATCGGCCGTATCGATCGAGTCCGCACCGATCTTCGGCGACACCGACTCGGTGATCTCGACCGCGCGCTCCAGGCTGCCGCGCGAGATCGTGAACGACAGGTCGGTCGTACCATCGGCGCCGCTCGACTGTGCGATCGTGTCCACGCTGATGTTGGCCTGCGCCAGCGGCTCGAAAATGGCGGCGGCGACACCCGGCCGGTCGGGTACGCGTACGAGCGTGATGCGGGCGACGTCCGTGTCATGGGCGATCCCCCGCACGTTTTTGCGGATCTCCATCGGCATCTGTAGGTCTCCGTAGCGGTGGATCAGCGTGCCAGCGACGTCGGAAAACGACGAGGCCACCAGGATGGGCATGTCATACAACTCGCCTAACTCGACCGCCCGCGGGTGCATGACGCGCGCGCCGAGCTGCGCCAGCTCGAGCATCTCCTCGTAGCCAATCTCGGACACCTTGCGCGCATTCGGCACCACGCGCGGGTCGGCCGTGTAGATGCCCTCGACATCGGTATAGATCTCGCAGCGCTCGGCGTCCAGCGCGCACGCCAGTGCCACCGCGGTCGTGTCAGATCCGCCGCGGCCGAGCGTGGTGATGTCCTGGTCTTCGGTGACGCCCTGGAAGCCGGTGACGATCACCACCTTGCCGTGGCGCAGCTCCGTCGAGATGCGCTCTGGGTGGATGTCGGTGATGCGCGCGCTCGAAAACACCCGCGTCGAGCGAATGCCAGCCTGGGCACCGGTCAACGAGACCGCCGGTTGCTGCAGATCGTGCAGCGCCATCGCCATCAAGGTGGCGCTGACCGTCTCACCGGTCGACAGCAGCAGGTCCATTTCGCGATTGTCCGGTCGGCTGGTCACCTGACAGGCAAGCTCGATCAGGTTGTCAGTGGTGTCGCCCATGGCCGAGACCACGACGATGACCGGCCGACCACTCGAGGCGGTGCGCGCGACACGTCGCGCCGCGGCGCGGATGCGTTCGGCGGTGGCCAGCGACGAACCGCCGTACTTCTGCACCAGCAACGCCTGGCCGTCAGACAACGACCTGGGCTCCCTGCTCGGTCAGCGCCAGCCGCAAGATCGTGCCCGGCACCTCGAGGTGCCGCGCGGTCGCCTCAAACGTGGCGGCGACGGCATCCGCCTGGGTGCCCGAGGCACACAGCGCCAGAAGCGTCGGGCCGGCCCCTGACACGAACGCGCCGACGGCTCCGGCATGCATGGCTCCTTCAAGAAGCGTAGCGCCAGCAGGAAACAGCGGCAGCCTGAAAGGTTGGTGCAATCGGTCGCGGGTAGCTTCGGCCAGCAGGTCAGCCTGGCCCGAGGCGAGGGCAGCTACCAGGAGGCTCGAGCGGGCCACGTTGAAGACGGCGTCGGCCATGCTGACACTCACCGGCAGCAGACCGCGCGCGTGAGCCGTGGGGATGCCCATCTCGGGCACAAAGCACACCGCGCTCAGCTGGATGGCGAGCGGCACGCGCGTCTGCAGCACGCGGCCGTCATCGGCGCACGTGGCCACGCGCACGCCGCCCAGCAGCGCCGGCACCACGTTGTCGGGGTGGCCTTCGAGCATGGTCGCCACACGCAAGAGCGCGGCTTCGTCCAGTGGGTTGCCCAGGAAGTGATTGGCGAACAGCACGCCGCTGGCGATCGCGGCAGCGCTGCTTCCCAGCCCGCGGTTGAAGATGACGCGGTTCGTGCAGCGCAGCTGGTAGCCCGGGTAGGCCGAGCCCGCCATCTCATGCACGGCGCGCGCGGAGCGCAGGATCAGGTTCGTCTCGTCGTCGGCCGACAGGCGGCCGGGTATGGCTTCGACTTCGTTCCAGAGGTCGAGCGCCAGCCCGAGACAATCGAAGCCTGGGCCAAGGTTGGCGCTCGTCGCGGGCGCCCTGACTACAACCGATCGCAACAAGTCAGACTAGTGTGGCGTAAAGGTCGTCGACCAGGTCAGCTGCTGATCATCGACCTGGGCGAACGCGTGCACCGTGACGGGGTAGTTTGGCGTCGCCGCGCCGATATTGAAGGTGATCGTCGCCACGCCTGACGCGTCCGTCTTTACTGATCCGGTCTGCGGCCAGCGCTCCTCGGTAGTGCGGTACTGGACCGTGGTCCAGACGTCGAGATTGGCCGCGGGCTGGCCGTCGCGTCGCAGGCGGATGACCACGTTCTCGGGTGTATTGCGAGGCGGTTCGGGATTGGACACGGCGACGCTCGATCCCAGATAGCGGGCGGCGACACCCGGCCGCGGTGTAGCGGTCGGCACCGCGGTAGCGGGCGCGGGCGTGAGCGTCGGTTCAACGGGCCGTCTGTTCGACGCATTCGAAAGCGGCAGAACGGCCTGGAGCGCGTTCAGCGCGGACAGATTGATGGACAGGCGCGGGATGATCAGGGCACCGGCCAACACGGCCAGCCCGACGACCGTCAAGACGACCAGCACGTCGCCCAGCCCGGCATAGCGCGGCTGGACAACTTGCCGCGGTCGGCGCCGCCGCGTGACCACCGTGGACGCCTTGACGCCGGGTCGGACTTGCGGCGGAGCGGCTGGCGACGTGAGCTGCATCAGGCGCAGCCGGTCGTACTCGGCGCGACGGACCGGGTTGCCGAGGACTTCGTAGGCGACGTTCAACTGTTTGAGCGCCTGGACGTCGTTGGACCCGCTGCCGAGCAGCCTCGCCGCCTGACGTCGGTAGGTGGTCTGGATCTCGACGTCCGAGACGGACGGGTCCAGGCCCAGCACCGCATACAGTCCGGGGTCGGGCGCAAGCCGCGGCCCAGGAATCGCGAGCGGCGCATGGCCGCGTTCGATCACGTCCAGCGCATGGCCGTTGGTGGCGCCCTCGTCGGTAGTGCCGTTGACCGGCGTCTCCGCGTCCTGGTCCACCGCGTTTTTGGATCGACGCGGCACGGCACTCATGGTACAGCGTGCGCTCCGTAGCCCAGATTGGCCAGCACCTCCGCGGCGACGCGCGCGTCGTTCCATGGGCGGCGCTCGTCGCCGACGACCATGCGCTGCTCGTGGCCTTTGCCCGCGAGCAGGACAGCATCGCCGGGTCTGGCGTGCTCGAACAGCAGCCGCAGCGCCTGGCGGCGGTCCAGCTCGATCGTGAAGCTGCCGCCCTCGGAACGGGCGCCGGCCGCGATCTGATCGGCGATGCTGGCCGCATCCTCGTGGCCGGGATCATCCATGGTGATCACAAAGAAGTCTGCCTTCCTGGCGGCCAGCGCGCCCATCACCGGCCGGTTGGCCGGGTCGCGCCCGCCAGCCAGGCCGAAGGCGAGCAGGAGGCGCCCGCCGGTGAGCGAGCGGACGGTGTCGAGGGCTTTCTCCAGCGCCTGGGGCGTGTGCGCGAAATCGACAACAATGGCGAACGGTTGGCCGACGTCGACCAGGTTCATGCGACCCGGCACTGGGGGCTGGATCGAGGCCGCGCTACGCAGGTCGTCCGGCGTGGCGCCGAAGTACGTTGCAGCCGCGTAGGCCGCCAGCCAGTTCGACACGTTGAAGCGACCCACCAGTCGGGTCCGGATGCGCAGGCCGCTGGGCAGCAGGGTAAATGTCGTGCCATTCGCGGCCAGGCGAATGTCCCCGGCGGTGAGATCGGCCTCGAGCCTGTCAAGCCCGTAGCTGAGGACGGGCGCGCGCGTTGCGGCGCGCATTACCTCGCTACTGGGATCATCCGCGTTCAAAACGGCGAGACCCTCGCTCGGCAGACACTCGAACAGCTTGCGTTTGGCAGCTCGGTAGGCCTCGAACGAGCCGTGGAAGTTGATGTGCTCGAGGCTCAGGTTGGTGAAGACGCCGAGCTGAAAGCGCGTGGCTCTGACACGTTCCAGCTCCAGGGCGTGCGAGCTTGTTTCGAGGATGGCGACGTCCAGCCCTGCCTGGCGCATCTCGTTCAGCGTGCGCTGGACGATCGGCGCCTCGGGTGTGGTGTGGTCGGCGGCGTTTGGACGCACGTCGTCGCCGATCCTGGTGTTGACCGTCGTCAACCAGCCCGTCTTCAGGCCGTGTGCGTCGAGAATGGCCGCCAGGAGATGGGTGGTTGAGGTCTTACCATCGGTGCCGGTCACGCCGACCACAGGCAGGTGTCGTGAGGGGTGGTCGTAGAAGGCGGCCGAAAGATCGGCCAGCGCGCGGCGGGCGTTGTTGACGACGATCAGCGGGACGCCGATCGCACCGGCAGGCATGCTCTCCGCCGCGACCGCCGCGGCGCCGCGGGCAATAGCCTCCGGTACGAACTCCAACCCGTCACGCTCGAAGCCCGGGATGGCGACGAACAGGTCGCCTGGCTCGAGGCGGCGGCTGTCCTGCGTGACGCCCCCAACGCTCGTGGCCGGCTCGCCAACCACCAGGCGAGCACCTTCCGTTTCGGCCACCAGCTCACCCACGAAACTGCGGGTCGGAACAAAGTCCATCTTCTTACAATTTACGCGCGATGCTCCAGACGAGCCTGCCGATCGAGGAACAGCTGGCCAGACTGCCTGACCAGCCGGGCGTCTACAAGTTCTATGACGCCAAGGCGGCGCTGCTGTATGTCGGCAAGGCCAAGTCGCTGCGCAGCCGCGTGCGCTCCTACTTCCTCAAGACGGCCACCCTGGAGCCCCACAAACGCCAGATGGTGACCGAGATCGCCGACATCCAGTACCTGCTGGCGGAGACGCCGACCCAGGCGCTGCACTTCGAAGCCGATCTCGTTCGACATGAACAGCCGCGCTACAACATCAAGCTGCGCGACGACAAACACTACCCATACATCCGCATCAACGTCCAGGAGCCGTGGCCGAAGACGATGGTCGCGCGCAAAATGCAGCGCGATGGTGCGCGCTATTTCGGTCCGTTCACTGACGCCACTTCTGTGCGCCAGACACTCGACACGATCAATCGCCTCTTTCCGCACATCCTGTGCAATCGGGTTATCACCGGCAACGATCCGCGCGCTTGCCTCTATTACCACATCAAGCGCTGTCCGGCGCCATGCATCGGGGCAATCAATAATGCGGACTACCGGCAGATCGTCGATCAGATGGTCGGCTTCCTGGATGGCAAATCGGATCGTGTGCTCGCCGATATGCGCCACGAGATGGAAGACGCCGCCGAAGCGCTGGAATTCGAACGCGCGGCCGACCTGCGGGATCGGATCCGTGCCGCCGAACGCGTCGTCACCCAGCAGCAGATCGTCTACTCGTCGATCGACGACGAAGACGTCATCGGCGTCCACCACGAGGGGCCGTACTCGGCCGTCCAGGTGTTCCTGGTCAGGGGCGGCCGACTGATCGGCCGCGAGCACTTCGTCCTCGATGGTCATGGCGAGGACAGCGAAGCCGAGATCGTCTGGTCGTTTGTGGTGCAGTACTACAGCCAGAGCAGCGACATTCCCGATGAGGTGGTGCTGCCCGTCGCGGTCGACGACGTCGAGTCCATCCGCATCTGGCTTACCGATCGTCGCGCCGAGACGGGTAGCAAGTCCAGGAAGAAGGTGCGCGTCACGGCGCCGCGCATGGGGGATAAACGCAAGCTGATCGAGCTGGCCACGAGCAACGCGCGCGAAGTGCTCGAACGGCTGCGGCAGCAGTGGCTGGCGGACCAGGCGCGCACGACGGGCGCGGTTGTCGAGCTTCAAGAGCTTCTGGATCTGCCGCAGGTGCCTCTGCGCATCGAGTGCTACGACGTCTCGCACGTGCAGGGCACCAACCAGGTGGCCAGCATGGTGGTCTTCGAAAATGGGCAGCCGCGCCGCTCTGCGTATCGTCGCTTCAAAATCAAGCACGAGCTGGGCAGCAACGACGTCCTGAGCATGCAAGAGGTGATCGGGCGCAGGTTCAAGCGGGCGCTCACCGGTCAGTTGCGGCGGGCGGGTGAGCTGGGCAGCTGGGAGTCCGTGGAAGCAGCGCCCGTTGACGGAACTTCGGTGGACGGCGCGGCAGCTGAACAGGATGCCGAGCCTGAAGGCGGCTGGGCAGAGATGCCGGACCTGGTCATCATCGACGGCGGCAAGGGCCAGCTCAACGCAGCGCTGGAGATCCTCGACACGATGGAGATCACCGAGCTGCCGGTGGTCGGACTGGCCAAGGAGAACGAGGAGATCTACGTCCGAGACCGCGCCACTGGTCGGGCGCTGGCCGATCCGGTGCTCCTGCCGCGCACATCTCAGGCGCTGTACCTGGTCCAGCGCATCCGTGACGAGGCGCACCGTTTCGCCATCACGTACCACCGCAACGTGCGCGGCCGGACAGGGCTGCGGTCGGCGCTGGACGAGGTCCAGGGCATCGGGCCGAAGCGCAAACGCGAGCTTTTGCGACGCTTCGGCTCGGTGCGCGGCATCCGCGCGGCGACGCTCGAAGAGTTGGCCGCGGTGCCGGGCATGACGCTCAAGCAGGCCAAAGTCCTGAAGTCGAGCCTCTAGACGCGAGACACCGCGAAACTACTTCTCGTCCGTAGCAGACGGTACCCTCTGAAAGAATGATCTTGTTTCTTCACGGCGCGGCGGGCGGTTGGGATGAGCTGATCATCGCCGTCGTCGCCTTCGGGGTGCTGTGGTTCGCGGTCAAGCTCGCCGGGCGCAAGCCGGCCCAGGATGAGGTCGAACGAGCCGCGTCCGACGAAGCGGCTCCCCAGACTGACGAGCAAGACAAGGATCCTGCGCATCGACGTGCGACCAAGTTGAGCTGACGTGCGCCGCTCCAAGCTCACCGCCGGCCTCGGGCTGGCGGGCCTCGCCTTCTGCCTGGCGATCACCAGTTGTCAGGTGCTGAATCGATCGAGCGGTCCGCAGGGGCTCCAGGGGCGGATCGCGTGGCCCAAGGACGGCGACCTGTGGGTCTACGACCTGGCCAGCAAGCAGCAGACGAAGATCACCAATCTGCCGTCCGGCGCGGCGGTCACCGGCGCGACGTGGTCGCCGGATGGCCAGCGCGTGGTCTTCGCCCAGTTCTATCGACGGCCAAACGAGCGTTCGAGCGGCGCCGACCTGATGGTGGCCAACGCCGACGGGTCAAGCGCGCACATCTTTGCCGAACGCGACGCGGCCAACACCGTGCTCGAGACCCCAGAATGGATGCCGAGCGGGCGAGTCTATTACACCGTTCGCAGGGTGACGAACGGGCGCGAGGCGCAGTCCATCGTGCGACAGGCTGAAGGCGGCGAGCCCGAGACGTTGATCGACAACGCGTACGATCCGGCCGTCTCGCCCGATGAGAAGACGCTGATCTACGTGCGCAGCACGCGCGCCGGCCAGGCGATGTTCAAGAAGACCATCGGCGAGGCTGGCGACGGTTGCGAGCTGATCTCGGACCAGGTTTTTCAGTATCTGAGCCTGCCGCGCATCTCGCCCGATGGCAAGCGGGTAGCGCTGGGCGGCAGCGGCGAGGCGAACATGGGGCCGAGTGGGTGCGGCGGCGACCCGCGCTCGCACACGCCCGCGGCCAGCGCGGCGCCCGGGCTCGACTTGCTTGCGCTGCTGCAGCCCGCGGTGGCGGAGGCTCACGGGTTGCCAGCCGACGTCTACTCCATGAATCTCGATGGCAGCGACATGACCCGTATCGCTGACATCAAGGACGACGATCCGACCGTCGCCTTCTCGCCCGATGGCTCGAAGCTGGCGATCTTCGGCGTCGCCGCGCTGTTCGTGGTCGACGCCAAAGGTAGCCCAACGGACAAGCTCACCGACCAGGGCGGCTACGGCGGCCTGGACTGGACAAAATAGAAGAAGAACTCCCTCTCCCTCTGGGAGAGGGCTGGGGTGAGGGGTGCGTACGACATCAAACGTTTGCGAAAAATACGCACCCCTCACCCGCGCTACGCGCGGCCTCTCCCAAAGGGAGAGGCGGTTGCCTGCCAGGCAGCAGCGATCTGCGTTTTCAGGTCATCGAGGGTCGTGTTGTTAGTGATCACGGCTGTGGCGTGGCGGAGCTTGTCCTCGACCGGGCGCTGGGCGGCGATGCGCAGCGCGGCTTGTTCGGGGCTGAGGTTGCGCGCTGATCGCAGGCGATCCACCTGCAGCGAGCGATCGCAGACCACCACCCACACGGCGTCGCACTGCGCGGCCAGACCAGACTCGATCAAGCGGATGGCGTCGAGCACCACCACTGCGCTCCAGCTCGCGCAGCGCCTCGTCATTTGACATAACCAGATCACCCAGACGGCGACGGTCGATCGTGCCGTCGGCGTGCAGCAGGTCCTCGCCGAAGCGAGCCGCGATGGCGCGGGTCTCGGGTGTACCGGCCGCATAGAGCGCGTGCACCAGGCGGTCAGCGTCGATGTACTCGGCGCCGTACTGCTCGGCCAGCACCTGGCCGACGGTGCTCTTGCCGCAGGCGATGTTGCCCGTCAGTCCGAGAAGGAAGGGCACTGACTGCATTCTGCTATACATAGACGCGGCCCCGATGCACCTGAAACCCACCGCCGACAACACCATCGTCCTCAAATCCTCTCGCGAGATTGCCATCATGCGCGAGGCGGGCCGCGTCGTGGCCAACACGATCCGAGCGCTCGAGGAGCAGGCGGAGGCGGGCATGACTACCCGCGACCTGGACCACATCGCCGCGCAGATGTTCAAGGCGGTGGGCGCGGAATCGACGGCGCTGGGGTACTTTGGCTACCCGGGCCACATCTGCGTGTCGGTCAACGACGAGGTCGTCCACGGCATCCCCGGGCCGCGCAAGCTCAAGCGTGGCGACCTGGTCAAGGTTGATGTCGCCGCCAGGTACCGCGGCTACGTCGGCGACAGCACGCACTGCTTTGCCATCGGCGGCATCGGCACCCTCCCGCCACGAGCGCGAGAGCTCGTCCAGGTGACCCAGGAGGCGCTCTTCCAGGGCATCGAGCAGGCCAGGGCGGGCAATCGCCTCAGCGACATCGGCGCCGCCATCGAAGCGCACGTGCGCATGTACGGCATGAGCGTGGTGCGCGAGTTCGTCGGGCATGGCGTGGGGCGCAACATGCACGAGGCGCCGCAGGTGCAGCACCACGGGCCCGCCGGACGTGGGCCCGTGCTGCGAGCAGGAATGTGCCTGGCGATCGAGCCGCAGGTGAACCTGGGTTCGCCCGCCGTGCGCATGCTCGAAGATGGCTGGACGGCCGTCACCGTCGACGGCAGCCTGAGCGCGCACTTCGAGCACACGGTGGCGATTACCAACGATGGGCCCGAGATTCTGACCCTCGGCGAAGACCAGCAAAACCACCATCCGCCTGCCGATTGACGCGCGACCGTGCGCGGGGTCGGCTATGAGCGAATTAGCGAGGCACCGCGGCCGCGTCGATGGGCGTCACCACCTCGGCGGTGGCGCTGGTGGCCTCGGGTTCATAGCGAAGGATGAGGCAGCCGGTCTTCAATGGGCGTGCCTCCAGGAGCTTCAGCGGCACGCTGTGGGGCATCGGCTTGAACAGGGGATTTCCGCCGCCAAGCACGATCGGATTGAGCCCAAGGCGATACTCGTCGATCAGACCTTTCTCGGTCAGCGTCGACGCCAGGTTGGCGCTGCCGAAGATGAACATCTCCCTGCCCGGCTGCTGCTTCAGCCTGGCAACCTCCTCTTCGGCGTTGGTCCTCACCAGTCGCGTGTTGTTCCAGTCGGCGGTCTCCAGCGTGCGCGAGAAGACGAGCTTCGGGACGTTGTTCATGAAGTCAGCGATCTCGCCGGTCTGTGTGGTCCAGAAGCCAGCCATGCCCTCATAGGTCACGCGGCCGAACAAGAGCATGTCCATCGATCGCAGCTGTTCCAACGAGAGCTGTTCGAGCTCGTCGCCCCAGCCGCGGTTGTGCCACTCGATGTCCCAGCTTTTGGTCCCCTCGAAGTAGCCATCCAGGGTGACCATGTTCCACATGATGAGCCTTCTCATGCCTTGTCTCCTGTCACACCCGCGGTGGCGGGTTGAACGCTCAGATCAGGTCCGAGCTCGACGATTGGTCGCACCTCGATCGTTGCCATGCTCCCGTCGCCCAGGAAGCCGGCCGCGATCTCTATCGCTTCATCACGATCACGGGCATCGATCAGCGTGTAGCCGCCGAGCTGCTCGCGCGTTTCGGCAAACGGCCCGTCGGTCAGAAGCCGCTTGCCATCGTGCACGCGGATGGTCGCCGCCGTGGACGTCGGGTACAGGGGCGCGCCGCCGAGAATCTTGCCGCTCGCGGCGAGCCGCTGCACGTGCGGCTGGCACCTGGCAATCTCGTCCTTTTGCTGCGCCTCGCTGAGCGCGAGCCACTGTTGCTCGTCGAGGTAGGTCAGCAGCATGTACTTCACTCGCGTGTACCTCCGAAAGTGGTGTGTATCTCGCCGACTGTGAATCGAACGGCCGACGTCCAAATCGACACTTCGCGTAAGAGATTTCTGCTTATCATCGGGATCGCTCATGGATGCCGGCGCCGCCGCTGAGATGCTGTACCGCTCGGACTGGGGCCGTATCGTGGCGACCCTGATCCGCGTGTTGGGCGACTTCGATCTTGCAGAAGAGGCCGCGCAGGAGGCCTTCGCCGCGGCGATTCCTCAATGGCGTGACGCGGGCGTTCCCGAGTTCCCGCGCGCCTGGATCATTCAGACGGCTCGGCACAAAGCGCTCGACCGACTCAGACGACAAGCTCGTTATGCGCAAAAGCTCGAGGCATTTGCGTCCGCCCGCCCGAGCATCGAGGGACCGGACTACGAAGACTACGACAGCCAGGAAATCCCCGACGATCGCCTGCGGCTGATCTTCACGTGCTGTCATCCAGCCCTAGCGCTCGAAGCCCAGGTAGCGCTGACCCTGAGGACGCTGTGTGGCCTAGATACCGAGGAGATTGCCCGCGCGTTTCTCGTGCCGAGCGCCACGATGGCCCAGCGGTTGGTACGGGCAAAACGGAAGATTCGCACCGCAGGCATACCGTACGTGGTGCCCGAGAAGAGCGACATGCCCGCGCGGCTTGACGCGGTGCTCTCGGTGATCTACCTGGTGTTCAACGAAGGGTACGCGGCGACTCGAGGCCCGCTCGTGCGAACCGATCTGTGCGCCGAAGCGATTCGCCTGGCGCGGCTGATTCGGGTGTTGATGGCTCCCCAGCCGTCCCCAGAAGCCAGCGCGCTGCTCGCCCTGATGCTCCTTCACGATGCGCGACGCGAGGCCCGTCTCGATGCCGCCGGCGACGTCGTGCTGCTGGACGAGCAAGACCGTGGTCGGTGGAATCGCGCATACATTACGGAGGCGCTGCCGCTCGTCGACGAAAGCTTGCGCGGTGAGCCGGGCCCATTCGCGCTGCAGGCGGCGATCGCCGCGGTGCACTGCCAGGCCGCGCGCGCGGCGAACACCGATTGGCCGCGGATTGTGCGTCTGTATGACTTGCTCGAGCGCATTCAACCCTCGCCAGTTGTCTCGATGAATCGCGCCGTGGCGGTAGCGATGGTGGATGGACCGCGACAAGGACTGGCGCTGCTGGATGCCCTGGCGGCGACCGGCGATCTCGATAACCATCACCTGCTGCATGCTGCGCGCGCCGATCTTTTGCGCCGACTCGGGTCTTCCGAGGAGGCCGCAAGGTGCTACGCCCGAGCGCTCGAGCTGGTCGGCAACGAGAGCGAGCGTCGTTTTCTCGAGCGACGGCTGCGCGAAGTGGAGCCGCGGAGTCCGATACTCACGGAGCCATAGAATCCAGACATGGCAGTTGGCGCTCCGACGACGATCGACGATGCATTCCGAAAGCGATTCCCAAAATCCGCGGAGCTGTACGCACGCTCGCGTCGCGCGATCGCCGGCGGAATCACGCATGACAGCCGCAACTTCGCACCGTTTCCGATCTACATCGAGCGAGCTGACGGCAGCCGCAAGTGGGATGTCGACGGCAACGAGCTGATCGACCACTGGATGGGCCACGGGGCGTTGCTGCTCGGCCATAATCACCCGCAAGTCACCGCGGCCGTCGCCGAACAGGTCCACAAGGGCACGCACTACGGTGCCTGCCACGAGCTCGAGGTGGCCTGGGCTGAGCAGATCAATCGCATGGTGCCCAGCTCAGAATGGGTGCGCTTCGCGATGAGCGGGACCGAGGCGACCATGCTAGCCATGCGCGATGCTCGGGCGTATACGGGGCGCGTAAAGATCATCCGCTTCGCGGGCCACTTCCACGGCTGGCACGACTACGCCATGGCCGGCTATCAGCCGCCGTTCGATACGCCAACGTCGACGGGCGTCCCGAAAGCGGTCGCCGAGTCGATGCTGGTGGCCTACCCGAACAACATCGACTCGGTCCGCGAGCTGCTCGATGCGCACCCGGGCGAGGTGGCGGCGGTCATCGTCGAGCCCGGCGGCGGATCCAACGGCATTGTCCCCACCAGCGTGCCGTTTCTGCGTGACCTGCGCACGCTCACCTCCCAACGCGGCGTGGTGTTGATCTTCGACGAGGTGATCACCGGCTTCCGCTACAGCCCGGGCGGCGCCCAACAGGTCTATGGCGTCACGCCCGACGTCACTACCCTGGCCAAGATCGTGGCCGGCGGCCTGCCGGGTGGCGCGGTCGTCGGCAAGCGCGACATCCTGCAGGTCCAGACCTTCAAAGGTGAGCTGCACAAGGACCGCTTCGAACGCGTTCTGCAGCAGGGGACCTTCAACGCCAATCCGCTGTCGGCCGCGGCCGGGTTCACCGCGCTGCGGATCGTCGCCGAGGGCTGGCCGACCGAGCAAGCCAACCAGGCGGGCGAGCAGCTACGCGCCGGGCTGCGCGACGTGTTTGAACGACGCGGCGTGGCCGGCGTCGTCCTGGGTGAGTCTTCGGTGTTCCAGATCCTGCTGGGCGAGGGGATGGAGCAAGCCGTCGAGACGACCGACGTGCAGCGGCTCATGGCAGGCCGTGGTGCGGTCAACACGCTGCGCAAGGCGATGCTGCTCAACGGCGTCGACCTGATGCGCTCGGGTGGCTTCACCTCGATCGTCCACCAGGACGAGGAGCTCGCGCACACCGTCAGCGCCTTCGACCGCTCGCTCGAGGCGCTGCAGCGCGAAGGCCTGGCCTGACGGCCCGTTCATTCGTTCGCGCGTTCGCGCGTTCTCGCGTTCGCGCGTTCCGATCTGCACCGAAAAAACGAAGGCCCCGGGAACCCCGGAGCCTTCCATGCCACTGAACGCGCGAACGAATGAACGCGCGAACGCGCGAACGAATCAGTACTCCGGCATCGGCGGTGCGGCCGCGGCTTTCTCCTTTTCGGGAATCTCGGTGATGAGCGTCTCGGTGGTCAGGATCATCGTGGCGATCGACGCGGCGTTCTCGAGCGCCGAGCGAGTCACCTTGAGCGGGTCGATGATGCCGCGCTCGACCATGTCGGCGTACTCGCCTCGCGCGGCGTCGTAGCCCTTGCCGGCGCCCCGCCGCTTGATCTCTTCGACCACCACGCTGCCTTCGGCGCCGGCGTTGGCGCAGATACGGCGGAGTGGCTCCTCGAGGGCGCGCCTGAGCAGCGCCGCGCCGGTCTTCTGGTCACCCTGCAGCTCTTGCAGCACGGACTCCAGCGCTGGCAGCGAGTGGATGAATGCCGTGCCGCCACCAGGCACGATGCCCTCTTCAACGGCCGCGCGCGTGGCGGACAGGGCGTCCTCGACGCGGTGTTTCTTCTCCTTGAGCTCGACCTCCGTCGCGGCGCCGACCTTGATCACCGCCACGCCACCCGCCAGCTTGGCCAGGCGTTCCTGGAGCTTCTCGCGGTCGAAGTCGCTGGTGGTGTCATTGATCTGCGCCCGGATCTGCTGAATGCGCGCCTTGATGGCTTCCTCGGACCCACGGCCCTCGACGATCGTCGTCTCGTCCTTGTTGGAGGACACGCGGCGGGCCCGCCCCAGGTCCTGGACGGTGGTCGAATCCAGCTTGCGGCCGACCTCTTCCGAGATCACCTTGCCGCCAGTCAGAACGGCGATGTCCTCGAGCATTGCCTTACGGCGGTCGCCGAAGCCAGGCGCCTTGACCGCCAGCACGTTGAGCGTGCCGCGTAGCTTGTTGACGACCAGCGTTGCCAGTGCCTCACCATCGACGTCCTCGGCAATGATCACCAGGTTCTTGCTGACCTGCAGGAAGCGCTCGAGCACCGGCAGGATGTCCGAGATGGCGCTGATCTTCTTGTCGGTGATCAGGATGTACGGCTCGTCGAGCACCGCCTCCATCCGCTGCGAGTCGGTGATGAAGTAGGGCGAGATGTAGCCGCGGTCGAACTGCATGCCCTCGACGTACTCAGTCTCGAACTTGAGCGTCTTGCTCTCCTCGACCGTGATCACGCCGTCCTTGCCGACCTTGTCCATGACCTCGGCGATCAGACGGCCGATCTCATCGTCGGCTGCCGAAATGGCCGCGACCTGGGCGATCTTGGTCTGGTCGGCGACTGGCGTCGACATCGTCTTCAGGCTGTCCACGACGGCCTGCACGCCGCGCTCGATGCCCCGCTTCAGCAGCAGCGGATTCGCGCCGGCGGTGACGTTCTTGAAACCCTCGTTGACGATCGCCTGGGCGAGCACCGTGGCGGTGGTGGTGCCGTCACCCGCGATGTCGTTGGTCTTGGTGGCGGCCTCCTTGAGCAGCTGGGCGCCCATGTTCTCGAATGGGTCCTCTAGCTCGATCTCCTTGGCGATGGTCACGCCGTCATTGGTGATCGTGGGTGGGCCGAACTTCTTGTCGAGCACCACGATGCGGCCCTTGGGACCGAGCGTGATCTTGACGGCGTCGGCGAGCGCGTCGATACCGCGCTTGAGCGCGCGGCGCGCGTCTTCGCTGTACTCCAGCTGTTTGGCTGGCATGTGTTTCAGATACCTCCCTTGTGGAACGGCTTTCGTCTAGCTGTCAGCCAGCAGCGGTCAGCAGGTCTGCCGCCGAAAGCGGGCTGATGGCTGAGTGCTGACGGCTGATAGCTAACTCCCGTTTTGCGTGACGATGGCCAGAATGTCGGACTCGCGCAAGCTCAACAGCTCATCCTGGTCGTCCAGAATCCGGCCTGGGCCCACAGCCAGGACTTCGCCCTGCTGGGGTTTCTCCTTGGCGGTATCCGGCAAGACGATACCGCTCTTGGTGACCTCCTCGCGCTCGAGTGGCTTGATGACCACCCGGTCGCCGAGGGGACGCAGGTTGACACTCGCCATACGATGTCCCTCTCCCTACCAAAGAAGTGGTTTTGACAGGCCCCACTGATGGGGCGAGTTAGCACTCTGTGCACGAGAGTGCTAAGCAGCGTCTACTGTAGCAAGGCTGATTAGCACTTGCAATTGAAGACTGCTAGAAGTTCGGCCGACAAGCCGGTTTTCGGCAAGAGTCGCAGTCGGCCGAACTTCTTGTAACTGACTTGCCTAGGAACGCGGCCACGGAGACTCTGAGCC
>VBGG01000608.1 GCA_005883405.1 Chloroflexota bacterium
GGGCTGCCGTTCATTGCCTGCAGGTCGCCCAGCAGGGTGGCCTCCGAGCCTGACCCGTGCTCCAGGTCGACGAGCAGCCAGTCAAAGCCCGCTTGCGCCACGATCTCCGTGGCAAGCGGCGAAGCCAGCTGCAGGAAGGTCCCGAGCAGCACCTCACCTGCCCGCACCCGCTGCTTGAATGACGCGCCCACGGCTCCTTGCGTCATGGCAACGCAGCCTCGGCGACGCCTTGCTGCCACGCCGTCGCCTGCTCACTCAGCGTCAGGCCGAGGCCCGGCGACCGGGGTACGACCATGCGACCGTCGCGTAGCTCGAGACGCTCGTTGAACAATGGCTCCAGCCAGTCGAAGTGTTCGACCCAGGTTTCGCGCGGCTGAGCCGCCGCAAGGTGCAGGTGAAGCTCCATCGCGAAGTGAGGCGCGATCGGCACGCCCACGTGGTCCGCCAGAGCTGCCACCTTGAGAAATGGCGTGATGCCTCCCACTCGCGGGGCGTCCGGCTGGAGGATGTCCGCGCCCCCGGCCTCGAGCAGGCGCCAGTGCTCGGCCACGCTGGTCAGCATCTCACCGGTCGCGATCGGTATGTCGAGCTGGCTGGCGAGCTGGGCGTGTCCGGCCGCGTCGAACGCATCGAGCGGCTCCTCGATCCAGACCAGGTTGTACGCTTCGAGCCGTCGTCCCATGCGCAATGCCGTGGGGCGGTCCCACTGCTGATTGGCGTCGACCATCAACGGGACTGAATCACCCAACCGCTTGCGGGCAAGTTCGACGCGCTCGATGTCGACTCCAGCATCGGGATGACCCACCTTCAGCTTGATACCCCCGACGCCGGATGCCAGCGCGGCCTGCGCGTTAGCGACGGCTTCGTCGGCCGCGACCGACAGGAAGCCGCCCGAAGTGTTGTAGCAACGAACTGAGTCACGGTAGGCCCCGAGCAGCTTGGCCAGCGACAGCCCTGCGCGCTTGCCCTTCAAGTCCCAGAGAGCCACATCGAAGGCGGCGATGGCCTGGACCGCCAGTCCGCCGCGTCCGACCGAGGCGCCCGCCCACTGGAGTTTCTCCCAGAGTCGGCCGATGTCACTCGGATCCTCGCCGAGCATCTCGGGTGCGATCTCTCGCGCGTGAGCGAGCAATGCCGGCCCGCCCGCACGTTTGGAATAACTGAGGCCGAAGCCTTCCAACCCGTCGGACGTCGTGATCCAGGCAATCAGGACGGCCACACGGTCGAGGGGTTTCTGCCGCCCGGTGAACACTTTGGCGTCACTCGCCGGCTGCTTGAGCGGCACGAAGTACAGGGCGCTGCGTATCCGCTCGATGGTGGAGCGCGTCTCGCCGCTTGCGGACCAGGCCGCTTGGGGCGCGATGGTCGCAGTCGTGGTCGACATCGTTCAGCCTCCCTTGCGGATTCAGCCATTGTACGACTGCGCTCCGCCGTACCCTGAAGTCGATCGGGAGGGTTGAGCATGAAGATCGTCGCGGTCAATGTCGAGAAGTTTCACTACCGCTCGAAGATCGTCCGAGACTCGGAGGGTCATGGACATCCAGGGCCCGAGCAGGATGCTGTGCAATCGCTCCTGACGATAAAGACCGACGATGGTGCGAGCGGTTCTTACTTCGGCGCCATCGAGACTGGCACGGTCGAGCACATCGTCGCGCCAGTGTTGGTCGGCGAGGACCCGTTCTATCGCGAGCGCATCTGGCACGCCCTGAAGGAGCGGCAGCGGCTGAATTTGAGCGCCCTCCCCGACCGCGTGCTGACGGCCGTTGATCTCGCCCTGTGGGATCTGGCCGGACGGGTCCTCGGGCAGCCCGTCCATCGGCTGCTGGGCGCGGCGCGCGACAAGGTGCCCGCGTACGCCAGCACGATGGTCGGCGACGACCTGCAGGGTGGACTGGATACACCCGAGGCGTACGCCCGCTTTGCGCTGGCGTGCAAGGAACGCGGCTACCCGGCGTTCAAGTTACACACCTGGCAGCCGCCCCTGCCGGGCGCGCCTAGCGTCAAGCGCGACCTGGCAGCGTGCGCTGCCGTGCGCGAAGCGCTCGGCCCAGATGTGCCGCTCATGCTCGACCCGTTTCACTATTACTCGCGGCTGGAGGCACTCGAGCTCGCAAGGGGACTCGAAGGCTTGCATTTCCTGTGGATGGAAGAGCCGATGGACGAGCACAGCATGTCATCGTTCGTCTGGCTGTGCGAGCAGACCTCGCTTCCCATCTGCGGACCCGAAACGGCCGAAGGCAAGATGTATACGCGCGCCGAGTGGATCAAGGCTGGCGCGTGCGACATGGTGCGCGGCGGGGTGGGCGATGTGGGAGGCATCACGCCCCTGGTCAAAGTCGCCCACCTGGCCGAGGCTTTCGGGATGCACATGGAGGTGCACGGAGGTGGAGTCGGCAACCTGCACGTGCTGTGCGCGATGGCCACCCCGGGCCTGTACTACGAACGGGGTCTGCTGCACCCGTTTGTCGATTACGACGCACCGCTCCCCTGGCTGAACGAGAGCGTCGACCCGATGGACGACGAGGGTTACGTGCACGTGTCTCCAAAACCAGGCCTGGGCATGGACATCAACTTCGACTACATCAGCGATAACCGTGTGGGTAACAGGGAACTCTCCTTGCGCGTCTAACACACGGCGGCGTACGTTAGCTAAAAGAAGAGAAGTCGGAACGATCACTCGCAGGCATCGTTCCCTCAGCGCTTGACGGGAGCGTGGCTGCTGCCAGGAGGGAAGATCGCATGGTGGTGCGTACACCTCGCAC
Organism: Chloroflexota bacterium; assembly: GCA_005883405.1. Lineage (GTDB taxonomy): Bacteria > Chloroflexota > UBA6077 > UBA6077 > CF-72 > CF-72. The sequence goes on from VBGG01000608.1 coordinate 2,763, forward strand.
AACCTCAGGCGTTTCGCGCCGATCGTTCATGCGCCTTGTCGGATTCGCCGCGGGCGGCGGGCTGCTGGCAGCCTGCTCACCGTCGGCGCCCGCCGCGCCGCCGGCGGCACCCACCACGGCCGCCGGTGCGAAGCCGACGTCCGCCCCACCGGCACCCGCGCAGGCGGCTCCGACCAGCGCGGCCGCGGCGCCGACGAAATTCAGCGAGGCGCCTGTCCTGGCCCAGATGGTCCAGGCTGGCAAGCTGCCGCCCGTTGAGCAGCGCTTGCCTGCCAGCCCGCAGGTAGTCCAACCGGTTCAAGGGGTCGGCCAGTACGGTGGCACGTGGCGTCTGGCCTGGACGGGCCCGGCCGACTTCCATGCGTACGGTCGCGAGAACTACGACCCGATGCTGCGTTGGCCGCGCGATCCAAAGGACGCCATTCAGCCTGGTCTGGCCGAGAAGTGGGAATTCAATGCGGACGGCTCCGCGCTCACCTTGACGTTGAGGAAGGGGTTGAAGTGGTCCGACGGCCAGCCGTTCACCACCGACGACATCCTCTTCTGGTGGAACGACATCGCGCTCGACACGAACCTCTACCCCGCCCCGCCGCCGGAGTGGGTGATCAACGGCAAGCCGATGACTGTCGAGGCATCCAGCCCCGAGGTCATCACGCTGAAGTTCGGTGCACCCAACGGCATGGCGCTGCGCATGCTGGCGTTCCACGGGAACCAGTGGCCGCTCAACTTCGAGCGCTTTGGCTTCTATGCGCCAAAGCACTACCTCACGCGGTTCCATCCCAAATACAACAACGGCGCGAACGACTACAAGGTGTTCACCGACAAAGCCGACGACCTGACCCCAGGGCGCCCGGTCATGACTGCCTGGCACGTTACGTCGTGGGCCGCCGGCGACCGCCAGCTGATCGCCGATCGCAACCCGTACTACTGGCGAGTTGACCCACAGGGTAATCAGCTCCCATACATCGACCAGCTGCGGCTCGACCTGGTTGAGAACAGCGAGGCGGTCAACCTGAAGGCCGTCAACGGCGAGCTGGACATGCAGTTCCGCCGCATCGACATCGCCAAGTATTCGCTTCTCCAGGAGAACAAGCAGAAAGGCAACTACCGCGTCCTCCGCTGGGATGACGCGAACGGCTCGCCCGTTTCGTTCTTCGTCAACCAGACATTTCCCGCCCCGGATCTGCGCCGCGTATTCCAGGATCTGCGGTT
>VBGG01000606.1 GCA_005883405.1 Chloroflexota bacterium
TAACGCGCCTGAACGTCTTCTTTAGCATGAGTTCATCTCCTGTCACGAGTGAAGGGGCCGGGAGTGACCTTCAGGCGCGAGGACTGAAGAGACTGAGGAGGTTGCCATCGGGGTCACGGAAGTAAACTGACCGGTTTCCCCAGGCCATCGTCGTGGGTGGGATGATGAACTCGATGCTCAGTCGCGACAGGGCTTTGAGACGTGCGAACTCCATGTCCACGTTGTCCACCTGAAATTCGAGCATAATCCCGCCAGCGCCGGGTTGCGGTCCTTCGTTCGACCCGGCGATCTCCACGTACGCGTCCAGTGCCCACAGGCAGAAGATGCCAGGTTCAGTCGAGAATTCAACGTAAGCTCCGTCACGACGGGGCGCCAGATCGAGTACGTCCTGATAGAAGCTGGCAAGGCGATCGATCTGTTGCGTCAACACGCAGGCATACGTGAGCTTGGCCATTTTGAGCTGGTGCCCCATGCGGCGTCGAGCCGTGCTGTACTTTGCATCGTTCAAAAAACGTCAGGGTAGGTAGCCTTCGTCCATCCATTGGCGGAAGAGGGTGGTCTTGTCGCTACCCCAGGGTTCGTCGCAGGGCATCGAGCCGTCGGATAGGCGGTCGAAGATGTTCGCCGCATTCGACTTGACCTCGTCATAGTTAGTGAGGTCGAACGCAAAGCGCATTTCCTCGACATCCTTTTCGCGGAATAGCGATCGGATGTCGGTGACGAAACTGGGCATGGCTACCTCCTGGTGAGAGACATTGCACCACCCACTGCATCGTGGCCGGGCAACAGCTCGAATTTGATTCGACTTGCATCAACGCCGGTTCGGGCCTGGCTCGATTACTCGACGAGGCCCGCGAATGAGGCCACGCGGGGTAGGAAAGTGTGGACGCGTCGTCAGTCCAAACCGCGCCCATCCAGACAGCGCCGAGCGGGCATGGAGAATCTCGCTCACGCAAAACACAACCGCACCGGCCGGAGCGCACAGGGGAATCGTCCATACAGCAATAGCCAACTTGCGAGCACACCCATGAGCGCGCCGGCGATGATGCTATTGATCACCCCGACGACAGACGTCGCGGTGAGACCGATCTGCCAGCGCGATCAGTGTGCAGGAAACCATTCCCAGGAAAATGGCGATACGCCCGTTCGTTTCGGAAACCGTGTTTGGCCGCGCTCCGCGCTACAGTGGCCTCGCGTACCAGGGGAGTCACGCGCGCGACGCTGTCTGGTGCGACGCCATTGCACCACTCGGCGCCGATTCGATCTTCCAAGCGGCGCCCCTAATGACCTCGAGGAGGCTGTCGTACGACTTCACGAAAGCTTCCACCCCTTCGGCTTCGAGCTCGCGCGTCACTTCGTCCAGGTCGATGCCGAACTTCGCCAGCTGGTCGAGGTCATTGCGAGCCTCGTCCAGGTACTCCTCCAGGCTGGGCCGTACGCGACCGTGATCCAAGAAGGCCGCCAGCGTTGCGTTCGGCACCGTGTCGACCGTGTCGGGTCCGATCAGCTCCTCGACGTACATCGTGTCTCGGTAGCGAGCATTCTTGACCGAGGTGCTCGCCCACAGGCAGCGCTGAGCCCTCGCACCAGCCTCCTCGAGCGCTTGCCAGCGGGGCCCGGAGAACAGCTCGTGATAGCGCGCGTAGGCCATCTTCGAGTTGGCGATGCCAGCCTTGCCATACAGCCTTTCCAGTTCATGCTTTTCCCGCGGGCTACTGCTGGCCTCGATCCTCGCGGCAAGTAGCTTGTCGACTTTCGTGTCGACGCGGCTCACGAAGAAGCTAGCGACGCTCGAGACCTGATGAAGGTCGCCGCCGTTGCTCTGCAGGTCTTCGAGACCCGACAGATAGGCCTCGACGACCTCCTCGTAGCGCTGCACGGAGAAAATCAGTGTGACATTCGTGTGCTTACCCAGGCCGATCATGTGGCGGATGGCGGGTAGGCCTGCGCGCGTCGCGGGAATCTTGACCATGACGTTGGGTCTGGCGGCGCGGCTGTGAAGGTCCTGCGCCGTGTCGATCGTCTGTTGAGTGTCGCCGGCGATGGCAGGCCCGACCTCAATTGAGACGAACCCATCTGATCCAGCCGTGGCTTCGTAGACCGGGCGGAAGATGTCTGCTGCGGCCTGGATGTCTTCTAGCATCAGGTCCCACAGCATCTGGTCAGGTCGTCGTCCGGCATTCACCAGTTTGGCGAGCGCCGCGTCATAATCGGTCGAGCCGCCAATTGCCTTTTCAAAGATCGTCGGGTTTGACGTGACCCCCGTTAGCCCTAGGTCGCAAAGCCGGACGAGCTCTCCCGAAAGAATTAGTTCGCGCCGAATGTTGTCGAGCCACAAGCTCTGGCCTTGTCGGGTGAGCTCTTGGATTGCGTTGCTGGCCTTTGTGGTCAATGACATTTGTTGCCTCCTCCTGTCTGCATACGAGTGTTCGGTCCGGAACCGGGTGAAGCGCGCGCTCTGGGCGTTGCTGTTGCAACTGCCATCAGCGCTACATGGCGTGTGTTATTTCATTGCTCTCTTACAGCATCCGACACAACGGCTTCGGCAGCATCGGTCAGACGTCGTAACCGAAGTGGGTCTTTGGGCGACGTTTCAAAACTCAATAATCGGGCTGCGACGGCGGCGACCTCGCCACACCATTGGTCTACAGACAGGATCCTGCATTGGGCGAAGGTCCTGGTCCGCAGGCGCCTCAAGCAGCATGCGTCTGCACTCCGGACATCGGCATGCTGCAGGAAGCTAGCACTACCTCGGAAGGAGCGCGCGATGTGCACGGAACCAGCGACCCGATATGCGACGCCGCACTCAGGCGGGCGCGAATTTGCCGAGGACGGCTCCTTCGCGGTGCGCCACCGTCAATGGCCGCGAATCGCTTCGAAACAGCTTCTGTCTGTTGTGGCGCATGATATGCGCAACTACCTGACGCCCATGCGCGGGCGTGCGGCCCTGCTTCTCGGCCGCGCCCTTAAGGAACACCGCGAAGCCGATGTCCGGGACGCGGCGGCCCTCGAGCGGGCCATCGAACGACTGCATCTGCTGGTTATCAATATGGTGGAAGGCGCTCGCCTCGACGCAGGACTGTTTACCGTCCATCGCCAGAAAGTGGACCTGGTCGACCTGGCTCGAGACTCGGCGATGGTGCTGGCGACGGAGACCGTGGATGTGCGCGTCGAGACGCCGGTCCGGAGCCTCCCCGCTGTGGTGGATCCCGAGCGCATCCGGCAGGCGCTCGACAACTTGGTCGCTAACGCAATAGGCCACTCGCCGGAGCACGGCGTTGTGCTCATACGAATCGCGCGGGACGACCAATCGGACCGGACATCCATCAAGCTGACCGTCGAGGATCAAGGGCCAGGCATACCGACGGAACTCTTGCCGTCGTTGTTTGTGCCCTTCGAACCCGGCCCTGGCTCCACTGGGCTGGGTCTGGGGCTTTATCTTGCACGACAGTGTACCGTCGCTCACGGTGGCTCTCTGGACCTCGAGCCGATTCCCGGCCGCGGCGCTCG
>VBGG01000609.1 GCA_005883405.1 Chloroflexota bacterium
CGCGGGGCGCTGGCGGTTGTGCTCAATCCCGCGGTGTGGCTGTTTCTGGCAACGGCAGCCTCGTCGCTGTTCGCCGCGGCAACGCAGCAGGGCGGCCGCGGCGCGGCGCTCACCGCCGCGCTTGCGTTGATCGCGGGCCTCGCGGCGGGTGACGCCGCGGTCGTGGTGGCCGGTGGCACGGGACTGCGGCGCGCCGGCCCCAACGTTGCCCGACTGATGCGCCGCGCGCTTGCGCTCGTGCTGGCGGTGTTCGGCCTCTGGCTGATCTTCCTGTAGCGCGTCGACCCGTGCCTGTGCTCAGGTTACCTAGAGAAGTTCGGCCGACAAGCCGGTTTCCGGCGAAAGTCGCAGTCGGCCGAACTTCTACCGACAGACTGGCCTAGGGGCGCGGCCGCTGCCCTCCATGGCAAGGTACGTTTTCGGCCGCGGCCCTAGAGCTGCTTAATGGAAAGAATGTCGGCGAGGTCGTACTTGACCGGCTCTTCGAGTTGCTCGTAGGTACACGATTTCGGGTCGCGGTCGGGTCGCCATCGGATGAATTGCGCGGTGTGTCGGAAGCGGATGCCTTCCATGTGCTCGTAGCGAACCTCGACCACCCGCTCGGGTCGCAGCGGCGTGAACGACAGGTCCTTGCCGACGGCCCATCGGCTGCCTTCCGCGTTGCGCGGGGTACGCGTGCCTTCTTCTTGCTTGGCCCAAGCCCACGGGTGGTTGTCGAAGCTGGTGATCAGCGGCTGCATCTCGACAAACAACTCTCGGCGGCGCGCGGCCGGGAAGGCACCGATCACTCCGACTGACATCAGCTCGCCGGCGTCGCTGTACAGGCCGAGAAGCAATGAGCCAATGCTCTCCGTGTCGGTTGCGTGGACCCGATAGCCCGCGACGACGCAGTCGGCGGTCCGCTCGTGTTTGATTTTGAACATCACGCGTTTGTCAGGCTCGTACACGCCCTCGAGGGGTTTTGCAACCACGCCGTCCAGGCCGGCGCCTTCGAATTGCTTGAACCATTGCTGCGCCAGGTTGTGGTCGGTCGTTGCGGGGGTGCGATGCACGGGCGGCTGGGCTCCGAGAAGGGCCTGCTCGAGTAGCTGGCGGCGTTGAGCGAACGGTCGGGTCGTGTAGTCGTGATCGCCGCTGGCCAGGATGTCAAAGGCGATGAAGCTGGCCGGGGTCTCTTTAGAGAGCCTGCTCACGCGGCTGGTAGCGGGATGGATGCGTTGCTGAAGCACTTCGAACTCGAGTCGTTCACCAACCACGACCACGATTTCGCCATCTACGACGCATCGCTCGGGCAGGTTCGCTTTCACAGCTTCAACGATCTCGGGGAAGTAGCGGGTCATCGGTTTCCCATTACGGGAGCCGATCTCCACCTCGTCACCGTCGCGAAAAATGATCGATCGAAAGCCATCCCACTTCGGTTCAAAGCTCAGTGCACCGTCGGGGATGCGCGGCAGCGATTTGGCCAGCATCGGGGCAACGGGCGGCATCACGGGTAAGCGCAAGCTACTCATTGTCGCCTGCCGCCCAGACCTGTGCCCAGCGTCGGACCCCGCGCATCGTTCGTGACCAGTCTCAGGTGCGGCTGGAGGTGGCGACGGCATCCTGCCGTACGCCGCCGCCGAGGCGATTGATGCCATCGAATGCTGCCGTCTTGTAGCACTCGGCCAGCGTCGGATAGTTGAACACCGTATTGACGAAGTATTCGATTGGAGCATTGAGACTCAAGACGGCCTGGCCGATGTGGACCAGCTCGCTCGCTCCGTCACCGATGATGTGGACCCCCAGCAGGGCATGCGTCTGGAGATGGAAGATCAGCTTCAGTAACCCAATGCTGTCGCCAATGATCTGGCCGCGGGCGATCTCGCGGTAGTGGGCCTTCCCGACTTCGTACGGAACGCCCTCCGCGGTCAGCTCCTCCTCGGTGCGACCGACCATCGAGATCTCAGGGATCGAATAAACGCCGTATGGGAAGAGGGCTGGCACGCTTGTCGCCTCAACGCCGAAGGCGTGGCAGGCTGCCAGGCGGCCCTGCTCCATCGACGTCGACGCCAGACTCGGAAAACCGATCACGTCACCAACGGCGTAGATGTGCGGCACATTCGTCTGATAGTGCTCGTTTACGCTGATTCGGCCGCGGTCATCCGTCTCCACGCCAGCCGCGCCGAGAGTGAGCCTGCTCGTCGCACCTGTCCGTCCAATGCTGTACAGAGCAGCGTCGGCCACCACCTGCTTGCCGCTCGCAAGCTGGATGCGCACCCGGTCGCCGGACACATCGTTGAACGGTTCCATGCCCGAGACCTCTTCACCCAGACGGAGCGTGACGCGGTTCTCGCGCAGGTGATGAGCCAGCGTGTCGACGATCTCGGCGTCGATGAAAGACAGCAAGCGCTGGCGCTTGTCGATCAGCGTAACCCGCACGCCCAGCGCGGCAAACAGACTGGCATACTCGAGACCGATCACGCCGGCGCCGACGACCGCGAGGCTGTGCGGCAGGCGCTGCATCTGCAGCACGTCATCGCTACTGCAGATCCGCTGGCCGTCAAACGGGATGTGCTCGTCACGAGTCGCCTCGGTACCCGCGGCGATCACGATCGTCGCGGCGCTGAGGTGGCGCATGGCGCGTGTGCCACGCTTGTCGAGGTCGATCAGCCGGAGCGTATGCGGGTCGACGAACTGGGCATGCGCATTGAACAGGTCGACGTCATTGCGCATCAGTTGGTGCAAAGTGACGTCGATCTCGTGGCGCACCACATGGTCGGTGCGGAACAGCAAGTCCTCCATCGTAATGTGCTGTTTGACCGTGTACGATGCGCCGTACAAGCTTCGCAGGCGATAGCCGGACAGATGCAGGACAGCCTCCCGGAGAGTCTTGCTCGGGATCGTGCCAGTGTTGATGCAGACGCCTCCCACTACGCCTCTGCGTTCGGCCATTGCGACTCGCTTGCCGAGTTTTGCGGCTTGGATGGCTGCACGCTGGCCCGCTGGGCCCGAGCCAATGACCAGCATGTCGTACGTGAACTCAGGCATAGGGACTCCGACGCCGCCAGACTGGCGGCTGCGCGTTGAGCGTACTGCCTACGCTTCGCTCGCGTCGTGGCCCTCGAGCGGATGTTTGGCCTGTACCTTCAGCGCTTCGGCGGCTTCGGGCGCCAGCGTCGACCGGCCTACGCTTGCTCCGCGGATCGCCCCTGCCAGCTCGTCGGCCCCGACGTTCTTGAGCAGATAGCTGATCGCCCCGGCCCCAAGCGCGCGCTGCACCAGATCCTGCTCTGGGAAGCTGGTCAGAGCGATCACCCGGATGTCAGGATACGCTTCGTGGATCGCGCGGATGGCCGTCGCGCCGTCCATTCCGGGCATCATCAGGTCCATCAGCACGACGTCAGGCCGCGTCTCGGCACACGCTCGCACCGCCTCGGATCCGTTGGAGGCCTCGCCGACCAGCTCCAGGTCGTCGCTCGCCAACAAGAAGCCCGCCAGGCCGCTGCGCACCATCGCGTGATCGTCCGCGATCAGAACCCGGATCGGCCTGTTAGTGGTCATGGCGTCCCTGGGCCACGCTCCGCCATCTTACTCCCGTCTTCGAGGTGGGGGAGGACTTCTCAGCCACGCTGCTCAGACTCGCTCTCTGCTATGGGTAGCTCACCACGGTCACCGGGCTATCCGGATTGGTGATGACCGACGGCCCGCCTGTGTCGTTGACCACGTTCAGGATGCCACCCTTGCCGTGCTGGGCATCGAGGAAGATGGTCAACAAGTCGTGGAGAGCGCCCGACGGAAGGGTAACCGGGACCTCGAAGGCATGCGCGGCGAAGATGTCCAGGCCCTGATTGAAGAAGCTGTAGCTGCCCATCCCGAAACCGTTGAAGCTGGTGACACTGTTGGGAATCTTGAATGCGGCCCAGCCAGGGACACCCGGAGCCTCCATCCACGCTGCCTGACTCGGTGGGTCGTAGGGCATTTCGTTCTGGAAAAAGACAACCCTGCCGCCGTTGCCGTTCCAGATCACCTCGAACTTCTGGTAGTGCTCCACGA
>VBGG01000610.1 GCA_005883405.1 Chloroflexota bacterium
GTCGCCTAATCCGCAACCGCCGCAAGATCGAGGCAACCGTCGCCAATGCGCAGACCATGCTCGACCTCGACCGCGAGTACAAAGGCTTCAAGCGCTATCTCGGCTCGTTCGCTGACTACGACGCGACTGCCGCGGATCTGATCAAGCGCTTCAAGTTCCTGGGTGGCACGGGTGCGTACTACTTCTTGCACGTGGTGGGCGAGAAGGTTCCGCCGCACGAGGAGTGGATGGCGGCGCACCAGCCAGCCGCGCCTGGCCCCCGTAGACGCGGCTAGACTGGTGGCGCTCCGGCCAATGTGCACGACTTTTGGCCCGTATTTATCGGGCCGGTTGCACGACGACCATGCGGTGTTGCGATGTTACAGTCGTAGCGTGAGGGCAAACACTACCCCGTTCACCGGAGCGCAATCATGAGCGGCCGTGCGGCGGCCCTCGCCTATTTCCGAGGGACCCATTCCGAGCGGCGCGAGTTTGAAGCCGTGCTGGAGCGGCACTGCACGTGTGGCTATCCCCGCTGTGCGGTCCACGAGATGGCGATGACCGAGCAGCGCGCCCTGGACGGCCTGCTCTTCGTTCGGCGGACGCTGCGGCCCGCGTTGCTCGAGGGCGAATTCTCGTAGAGGTATAGAGCCGAACTATCAACCCGATTGACCGGCGCGGCTCGTCTTTATGCCCGAGCATGTGTCACGCTCGAAGATGTGGCCCTGAGCGAAAGCCGGCTGGCGAATCTGGCGGCGCAGGCCATCTGCGCCGCGTTCGACGCGTATCACGCGCGCTTCCGTGCCGTCACGCGGCGCGCCTCCTCACGCTTCGAGCAGCGTGACTGGCGCGGGCTGCGCGCCGATGCCACCGAGCGGTTGGACTTGTATCGCCAGCACGTCGATCCGGTCGTCGCCGAGGTCCGCGCGCTTCTGGGCGAGCGCGTCGAGGAGCGCCTGATCTGGGCCGGCATGAAGGCGGTGTACTCCGGGCTGATCGCCGACCGAGGCGATTGGGAGCTAGCCGAGACGTTCTTCAACTCGATCACGCGTCGCGTCTTCGCCACGCTCGGCGTCGATCCGGCGATCGAGTTCGTGGACACCGACTTCGACACACCGCCTGTCCCGGACGGACCGCCAGTGTTCCGTGTCTACGATGGGCCGATTGCACCGCGGGATCTGGTCTGCGCCATCCTCGAGGACTATCGGCACGCCGTTCCGTACGCGGACGTGGCCAGCCAGGTCGAGCTGGCGGCGAAACGCATCCAGGAGCACATCGAGGAAAGCGCGATCGAGCGTGCCGAAGTGCTCGTGCCGGTCCTCTACCGCAACAAGGGCGCCTACCTGATCGGCCGAATCTGGACCGCTGGCAGAGCGTTACCGCTGGCCATCGCCCTGGTGAACCCGGCGGATGGCATCGTCATCGACGCGCTGCTGCTGGATGAAAACGACCTCAGCATCGTCTTCAGCTTCGCCCACTCGTACTTCCACGTTGAGGTGGAGCGGCCCCACGAGCTCGTGTGCTTTCTCCGTGGGCTCATGCCGCGCAAACGCGTGGCCGAGCTGTACATCTCGCTCGGCTACCACAAGCACGGCAAGACCGAGCTGTACCGCGATCTGATCCACCGCCTGGCCGCGTCTGAGGAGCGCTTCGAGGTCGCACCCGGGCAGCCGGGGATGGTCATGGAGGTCTTCACGCTGCCCAGCTACGACCTGGTGCTGAAGGTCATCCGCGATCGCTTCAGCGCGCCGAAGCGTGCCACCCGAAACTCGGTCATGCAGAAATACCGCCTGGTCTTTCGCCACGACCGAGCCGGCCGCCTGGTGGACGCCCAGGAGTTCGAGCACCTGGAGTTCCGCCGAGACCGCTTCTCGCCAGCACTGCTGGACCGGCTGCTCGACGAGGCGGGCGAGGCCGTGCGTGTCGTGGATGGGCGTGTGGCCATCCGCCACGCCTACATCGAACGGCGCGTTACACCGCTCGACCTGTACCTGCGCGAAGCCGACGACGGCGCCGCCAGCGCCGCGGCGCTCGATTATGGCAGCGCCATCAAGGACCTCGCCGCCAGCAACATCTTCCCAGGCGACCTGTGGCTGAAGAACTTCGGCGTCACGCGCCATGGGCGGGTGGTCTTCTACGACTACGACGAGCTGTGCGCGTTGACGGATTGTCGCTTCGCGCCGCTGCCCCAGCCGCGTGATGCGCTCGAGGAGTTTGCCGACGAAGTCTGGTTTTACGTTGGCGATAACGACGTCTTCCCCGAGGAGTTCCGGCTTTTCCTGCGCTTGCCGCGCGGGCTCAACCAGATCTTCCTGCGCGACCACGCCGACCTGTTTGAGCTCGGCTTCTGGCAGGAGCTGCAGGCCCGCCTGCGGGCGGGTGACCTGCTGGACATCTTCCCCTACGCGCCGACGCGGCGTCTCACCGCTGGATCACAGCGCTCGGTAACATCTCGGCCCGGTTGAACGCCCTCGACACTGCGGCACGCCGCGACCCGAACCGTGCGGAGTCGGCACAGAAATTCTCTTACGAGATCGCCCGCGTAGAGCGCCCGAGCACGCCAATCAGCCCGCCACGCAGAAGCGTCATGAGGCAGGTGTCGCGACCCGAACCAGGCGGAGCAAAATTCAATTCCCTTACGAGGTCGCCCGCGTCGAGCGCAGGAGCACGCCATCAGCCCGCCGCATGGGCACAAGCGTCATGAGGCAGGTGTCGCGGCCGAACCATGCGGAGCAAACTTCGACTTCCACTTCCCTTACGAGGTTGCCGGCGTCGAGCGCAGGAGCACGCCATCAGCCCGCCGCATGGGCACAAGCGTCATGAGGCAGG
>VBGG01000611.1 GCA_005883405.1 Chloroflexota bacterium
CCGCTGACGATGCCCACCGACAGGTCAATCTCGCCGACGAGCAGCACCATGAACAGGCCGACCGCGATCGTGCCGACGGCGGCGATCTGCAGGGCCAGGTTCGACAAGTTCTGCGGCGACAGGAAGCGATCGTTCTGGGTCTGCAAGATGGTCCAGATGACGGCCAAGCCGAGGATCACCGGCAGGAGACCACGGTCGCCGTGCCGCACGCGGCCCATCAGCTGCTGCGGTCCGAGTCGGACCCAACTGGTGGCGGCCGTGCGCCGTGGTCGTCCCCGAGAGGCAGGCGATTCCTCACGTGCCGCGTCGGTCGTCGACGGGCTGGTCATTCGTCGCCCGCCGGCTCGTCGGAGGACGGCGCCGCCGTGGCGGCGGCTGCGCGCGCGTCGGTGGCGCCGGTGATCGCGGCCACCAGTTGTTCCTGGGTCGCCCCGGGCAGCACGAATGTGCCGTTGTTGCGTCCGAGTCGGAGCACAACCGCTCGTGAGGCGATGGCCAGCACGTTCGAAAGGTTGTGGCTGACGACCACCACGCCCAGCCCGCGGTCGCGCAGTCGCAGGATCAGCTCCAGCACGTGCGCCGTCTGTTCAACGCCTAGGGCAGCCGTCGGCTCGTCCAACAACACCACCTGCGGCTCGCCGATCAGCGATCGCGCAATGGCGACCGACTGGCGCTGGCCACCGGACAGCATCGCCACAGGCGTCCGAACGCTCGGGATCTTGACTGCCAACTCGCGCAGTAGCGCCAGCGCGCGGCGCTCCATGCCGATCTCGTCCAGCCACGCACCGAGTCGACCGACGGTCGGGATCAGGCGCTCGTGGCCGAGGTACAGGTTCGCCACCACGTCCAGGTTCTCGCACAGCGCGAGATCCTGGAACACGGTTGCGATGCCCAGCGAGGCGGCGGCATGCGGGCTATGGATGGTGACTGGACGACCCTGGAACTCGACCACGCCGGTGTCCGGGGTGACGACGCCGGCGATGATCTTGATCAGCGTCGACTTCCCAGCACCGTTGTCGCCAATCAGCGCGACGACCTCGCCGGTGGCGACGTCCAGGTCAACCCCGTCGAGCGCGTGGACGGCCCCATACCGCTTTGACACCCCGCGCAGGGCAAGCAGCGGCTGGACCACGTCTCAGGACCGATCAGCAGCGACGCCCGAAGCGCCTATGGCCCAATGCCGTTGGCCTTGCAGGCAACGTCATAGGGGGGCGCGCAGAGCTTGCTCACGTCGACGTAGTTTTCCTCGGCGAGCACGGTCTGTTTCATGTTGTCCTTGTTGACGGGCACCGTCTTGTACATGTACGCGGGTACGTCCTGCATGCCGTTGTTGCGCGAGCCGTTGATGACGTCGCTCGGCAGCGACTGTCCGCGTCCCAGCGCCAGCGCCAGCTTCGCGTTCGCGACCTGGGCGGCTGCAATCGGCTGGTAGACCGTCATCAGCTGGTCGCCGGTCAGGATGCGCTGCAGGCCGGCCGTGTCGGCGTCCAGTCCAGTGATCGGGATCTTCTTGGGGTCGAGCCCAGCGTTCTTGAGCGAGGCCGCCGCCGCGCCAGCGGTCGAGTCGTTGGCCGCCAGGACGCCACCGATCTGGTCCTTGCCGAGGGCCGTGATCGCCTGATCCATCTCTTGCTGCGACTTCTCCGGACTCCAGTCGGGCGTGTCGTACTCGCGGCCGATCTTGATCCCGGACTTGTCCAGGATCTGGTGCGCGCCCTGCTTGAAGCCGACCGCCAGATCGTCGGTCGGGGCGCCGTTGATCTCGACGATCTGCTTGTCGGTCAGCCCCTGGGCCTTCATCGCGTCGACCAGCGCCTGCGCTTGCTGGTTGCCGACCACGAGCGGGTCATACGACACCAGCGCGTCGACCGGCGCGTTGAGGATCAATCGGCCGAGGCTAACGATCTTGACCCCGCGCTCGTGGGCCATGTTGGCTATCGAAGCCGACGCCTTGACGTCGACAGGCACGAGCGAGATGGCCTGGGCGCCGTTGGTGATGGCGCTCTCGGCCTGGGACTGCTGCTTGGCCTGGTCACCGCCGGCGTTGTAGTAGATCAGCTTGCAGTCGGGGCAGATCTGCTGCAGCGCCTTGGTGAACTTGGGTCGATCCTGGGCCTCGTAGCGCGGGGCATCGGTGGCCGGGAGCAGCAGGGCGATGGTCGGATTGGCCGTGCTGGCGGTCTGCGTGCCGGGCGTCGGCGCGGCCGGCGCGCTGGTTGGCTTGGCGGCCGCCGGCGGCTGGGTGGCCGCGGCTGCCGGTGGCTGCGTCGGGGCGGCGGGAGCCGCACCGCCGCTGCACGCCGCCAGCAGCAGCGTGGCGACGGCTGCCGCCCCCAGTCCCGACAGACTGCAACGCTGCACCTTCAAACGCATGCAACTCCTCCTGGACGTGCGCCGCGCCGCCTCTTGCGAATCGCGTCACAGCGCGTTGGACGGGCGTCGTGTCGCGTCACTGGCTGGGACAATAGATGGCTCGCCGCGCACGTGTCAAACCTGCGCATGGGCTAGACTACGTCGCGTCGGCTACTTCCTGGGCATCGACGGTGGACAGACCACCAGCCGTGCAGCGCTGGTCAGCGCCGACGGACAGCTCGTCAGGGTGGTGGAGGCGGGCGGGCTCGTCCACATCCTGTCGCCGGGCGGTCGGGCGCAGGTCTCGGAGACGCTGGCGCACCTGCGCGACCGCGCCACGACGGGCGGAGAGCGCGTCGACGCCGCGTTTCTGGCCCTGACCGGCGTCGACGCCGGCGCGCCCAGCCAGACGGCCGCCCGCGAGATCGCGACCAGGCTCTGGCCCGATGCTCACGTCGCGGCGGACAACGACGGACTGGCCGCCTGGGCGGGAGGGACCGGGGCCAGACCCGGCGCGGCCGCCATGGCGGGCACCGGCTCGGTGGTCGTGGCCGTCAACGAGTCGGGCGAGGTGATTCGGACCGGCGGCTGGGGCTACCTGTTTGGCGACGCCGGCGGCGGCTGGCACATTGGTACGCTGGCAATTCGCGCCATGCTGCGCCGAGCAGACCGCGGCGAGGATCCATCACCACTCGATCGGCTCCTGCTGCACGGCCTCGGCGTTGCCACGCCTTCGGCCGTCCCGCGCGACGTGTACGCGGGCGCGATTCGGCACGTGCAAGTCGCCCGGCTGGCCAAGCCAATCGCGCGGGCGGCGGCGGACGGCGACCCCAATGCCCACGCGGTGCTGGCGGTGGCTGCCGCCGACTTCGCGGACGACGTCGCCGCGGCGCTGCAGCGCGTAGCCTGGGCGACCACCCCGGTCCGCGTTGCGATGGTCGGCCGCATCTTTCAGGCCGGCGCGGCCTACCAGCAACCGTTTCGGCAAGCGCTCGCCCGCCGTACGCGTGTGGCCGTCGAGCTCACCGCGCCCGTACTGTCGAACCTGGGCGGGGCCGTCCTGCTGGCGATGCGGCTGGCCGGCGCCGCGAGCACAGACACGTTGTGCCAGCGACTCGCTAGCCAGGATCTGGAGCCCGACTAATGTCTGACACTTTCCGTATTCCACGCGGACTGATCGTCTCCTGCCAGGGGCCGGCCGGTACGCCGCTGGACGACCCCGGGCTCATGGCGGCCATAGCTGCCTGCGCCGAGCTGGCGGGCGCGGTGGCCATCCGCGCCCAGGGGGTGGCCGACCTCCGCCAGATCCGCCAGACCGTGACCATCGCGCTTGTCGGCCTCATCAAGCACCGCCTTCCGGACACCGACGTGTACATCACGCCCGCCATCGAGGACGCGCTGGCTGTAGCCGCGGCCGGCGCGGACGTCGTCGCGGTGGACGCCACCGATCGACCGCGCCCGGACGGCAGCGGCGGGGCAGAGTTCGTGGAGCGGGTCCGATCCGCGACGGGCCTGCCGGTGATGGCTGATGTGTCGACGCTAGCGGAGGGCACCGCCGCCGCCCAGGCCGGCGCCGCCTACATCAGCACCACCCTGAGCGGCTACACACCCTATAGCCGCCAGCTGTCGGGACCAGACCTGCGGCTCGTCGAGGAGCTTGTCGGCCGGACGGACACG
>VBGG01000612.1:0-11539 GCA_005883405.1 Chloroflexota bacterium
CTACCGACCAGTGGCTGGTTACCACGCCGGTCGACGATGGGCGAGTCGTCATAGACATACGGCTCGGCCATCTTGCCGCTGTTGACATGCTGACGCAGGAACTTCAAACCGGGCGCGATGCGCAGCAGGGCATTGCGCAGCCAGCGACGGAGCGGGTGAGCCGGGACCATGAAGCGGATCGTGGCCTCCGTGACGCGCAGGTTCTCGCGGGCGGCGGCATGGCGCTCGACGTGGTAGCTGTCGAGCAGCGCGTCGTTGGCGCGGCCATTCAGGACCAGGTTCAGCTTCCAGGCCAGGTTGTCGATGTCCTGAATGCCGCTGTTCATGCCGCGAGCGCCATAGGGCGGCAGAGCATGCGCCGCGTCGCCGGCGAAAAACACGCGACCATCGCGCAGCCGCTCGACAACCCGCTGATTGAAGCGGTAGGTGCTCAGCCAGTCGATCTCGTACGGAATGCTGCCGATGACAGCGCGAATGCGCTCGTCGAGTTTGTTGGTGCGGCGCTCCCGCTCGATATCGGTGTCCGGCGGAAGCTGCCAGTCGATGCGCCGGATTGAACGGCGGATCGAAGTGGAAGTGACGTTCGTGGGCAAGCGGGAGATTGGCACGGATATCGGTGATCAGGAAGCGATCACCGTGGCTGTAGCCGGTCCACTCCACGCCAGTCAGTCGGCGCACTTCGCTGTGGATCCCATCGCACGCGATCAAATACTGGAAGCGCATCTCACGCGGTCCATCGCTGGTTTTCGCGGACACGCTGACACCCTCAGCGTCCTGGGTTACTTCGGTTACGCGATGCGACCACAGGACCTCGGACAGCTCGCCGTCATTCAGTCGCTCGAGCATGATCTGTTGGGTGCGGTACTGCGAGATGTTGATGAACGGCGCGAAGCGGCCTGTTCGCGGGAATTCGGTCGTGGACAACTCTTTGCCACGCACGTATGTGCGGGCGACGTGCCAGGCGATGCCCTCCGCGGCGATCTGGTCCGCGCAGCCCACCTCGTCCAGGATCTCGAGCACGTCGCCCTGGATGCAGCACGCGCGTGAGCCTGCCTTCCGCAGTACCGGATCCGCCTCCAGAATGACGCTGCGAATGCCAAAAGATGCCAGCCGCAGCGCACAGGCCAGGCCCACCGGGCCCGCTCCAACGATGCCAACCGGAACGGTCGTGTAACTCATGACTCTCCTGGACCTGATGGACACGGAGTCGTGACTGGGAAGACCGGAATTGTCTGGACCGCTTTGAGATACGGCGTGCCCTGCGTGTAGCCCGTACCGCTGCGCTCGCCCAGCATCCGCACAGCCAATCGATAGTGCGTTCTCCGCCACTGAAGCAGGGTGGACGCGAGTTGACGCATCGCCAACTCCAGGACCCTGGCGTCCGCGGCGTTCAGTCGGCCTCCTGCACGGGCTGTCTCGAACTCGCCATTGAGCGTTGGCGGACCAGCAAGTACACGTTCGCGCACCTCGGGCACGGAGTGATAGGCAATCGAATCGACGCGCTCCGGATCGGGCTGGCGGCACACCGATTCGACGAGTTTGTAATTCCGAGACTGGATCGCGCTGGCACCTTCGGTATAGGTGCGGAAGGTGCGAAACGCCTCGACCTGCATCGTGCCGAGCAGCGAAAACAGCGGCGCCGCGTCATGGAGCACCTTCTGGGCAGCCTGGATACGCGCGAGTGCCAGGTCAGACCGGCCCGCCGTGAGCGCGCTGATCGCGTCAGACAACTGGACAGCAAGCACGGCGAAGGTTGCTTCGAAGGCCTGGAGCACGCGGATGAACATGTGCTCGTCGTGGATGATGTAAACGGGCAGCATCGAGAGGCGCAGGGTGTCGCGCTCTTGGCGTGACAACGTTGCGTCGATGTTGGAACAGAATTCGCGGGCCTCGAGCAGCAGGTCTCCGACGGCCTCCGGCATCAGGCCGAGTCGGGTCGTGGCGGAGCGGGCAGCGATCAGACCGAGGCGACAACGCTTGATGGTGGTCGCCAGGTCGGGACGCATCTCTGGCAGAAGATTGGTTCGTGCGCATGCCGCGTCCAGCTCGAAGCGCACCAGGTCCGCGATCAGGTGCACAAAGATCCGGTCGTACTGCCGTTGGGCGGCACTGAGGTCCGCGTAGGATTCGTCGAGCGCAGGCAGCGGCAGCAACCCCAATGCCAGGTACGAAGGGTAGTCGTAACGACCATCTCGCTTGTCCAGGGCCGCATCCAGAAAGCGTTGCAGCAACCGCACACTGGCACTCGAGCCCCGCACATCGCTGATGGTCGAGCGAATGTTGGCGAGCATGTCGAGCAGCTCTGTCGGCACGAAATGCTTGCCGACGCGCAGGTACTCATCGATTACGGCTGGATACGGAAACGTGTCGGAATCACGGATTGACAACCAGTTCGCTAATGATTCGACTTCCACTGACGTTCACAATCCTCATGCGCGCGCCGTTAGTGGCGGGCCGTCAGTCAAACTACACGCGGACCTGTCGCTGGCGAATCCGTGACAAGGCGTAGCCACGGACGTATCTTGCGCGTTCCGGGTTCCGGGTTCCGGGTTCCGCGTTCCGGGTTTGGCGCGAGGCGTCGGCAGATCGCGACCGCTTGTCGGCCGCCGCGACACGGCCGAGCACATGAACGCGCGAACGCGCGAACGCCTGAACGCGCGAACGTATCAGCGCGGAACCCGGAACCCGGAACCCGGAACGCGCAACTCGCTAACGACGGCGGCGGTAGTCCTGGATCGCCGCGCACACGGCGTCGACGTCGTGCGCGTTGTTGTAGTAATGGAACGACAGGCGCGCGACGTCGCGGCGTGGACTGACGATGATGTCACGCTCAGACAGCCACTCCGCCAGATTCGAAGCGTCTTCGTCGATGAGCGCGACCTGGGCTCCGCGGGCAGCCGGCTCGATCGGGAAGCGGAGTTGTTCCCCCCGGGCAGTAAGCTGACGCGCGGCGTAATCCGTGAGCAGAGCGATGCGCGTGTGCACGTCTTGCTGATCCAGGCTGCTGATAAGGGCCATTCCGGCGTTAGCGGCGTAGAGCGCGGGCACGTCGGGCGTACCGGTTTCGAACCGCCGCGCCTCATCCGGAAAGTCGAGGTGGCGCGGATCGAAGCTCATCGGATCGACGCGCCCGAACCACCCCGTCAGGGTGGGCGCACAATCGGTATCCGATGGCGAGCGGGCGTACAGAAACGCGACACCAGGCAGACCCAGCAAGTACTTCATCGCGCCGGCGACGAGGAAGTCACACTTCAGCGCATCGACGTCCAGGGGCACGACGCCGACGGCCTGGTAGGCATCGACAAAGACGCGGGCTCCAACTTGATGCGCTGCCGCGGCGACATCGGCCACTGGTAGACGCGCTCCGTTGCGATAGGTAGCTAGCGGAACAGAGACCAGCCCCGTGCGCACGTCGAGCTTCCTCAGATAGTCCTCCGCGGAGACGCTGCAGGTGCGCTCAGGTACATACTCCACCTGGACTCCGCGACTCCGCTGGGCGAGCCAGACGTGCGCGACCGACGGGAACTCGAGGTCGGTGGTTATGAGCTTCGATCGGCGAGACCAATCGAAGGTGGAGGCAACCTGGTAGGCGCCGACTGAGGCATTGGGTATGACCGCGACCTGGTCAGGATGGGCACCGATCAGGCGCGCGAACCGCCAGCGTGCCTCGCGCACCTGCTGCTCGAAGCAGTGCCACGGTGACCGGTCAACCATGGCCTCGAGCATGCGCGCGAGTGCGGTATCCAGGTCGTTCGAGCGTGCGCCCAGGCTGCAAGTTGCCAGGTAGACCGTGCGCTCGAGCATCGGAAAGCGTTCCCTGAACGCAGCCGCTTCGGAGGCAGGCATCGTGGTGAATCACTGCCCGGCCGGTTGCGCACCCTCGCCCATCAGACCGATCTCCGTGAGCACCGTGCGCACCTGCCAGAGCTCAGGAAAGAACTTGTGGCTGATCAGTCCGCTCAGGACGTCCACCGGCGTGCCCTTGGTGCCAACGACCTGATGACCGATGATGCGCGTGGCGACCTTGTAGTGACGGGCGCGCCACAACGCGATGCGTTCGTCCCATTCGATCAAGGCTTCCGCGAGTCGGTAGAGCGGCACATCTGGCGACCCGCGGTAGAGCTCGACCAGGTCGACCTGGCGTGCGGCCAACAGCTCGGTAAACGTGTCGTTGAGCTCGCGGCTCAACCGCTGCGCATCGCGCCAGCCGGGCGATTCGAAGCCCGAGCCGTGGCCGAGCACCGTGCGAATGAGCTGGAAATCCCAGGGCGCCAGGTGCCGCAGCATCTCGAGCTGCCCGGTGATGAAGTCGACCGCCAATGACGCGCGAGTGAGTAGCTGGATCGCGCGATCAGTTGCGCCATCGCGGATCTGGCACGTGGCCTCCGCGAGCTCATAGCAGGCCAACTTGAGCCATAGCTCGGTGGACTGATGTACGGTCTGGAACAGCAGCTCGTCGCGATGGATCATGTCCTCCGGTCGACGCTGGAGTGAGAGCAGCGTGTCGGTCCGCATGTAGCGCGCGTAGTCGGTGGCACCTTCGCCGTTGAGCACCGGCTGTGCGTAATTCGAGGTCATTCCTCTCGGTCGTCCTGCACGCTTATTGAGCGGCGGCGCGAACGGTCGGGATCACGTCGCGCGCAAGGCGTTCAGCCTGCTCGTGGGTATCGTCTCCCACCAGAATGAAATTCAGCGCCGTGAAGCCGAGTCGAACAAAGCCAATGAGTTGATCCGCGACCGCGTTCGCTGAGCCCGACACCATGTTCGGCTCCGGTGGGGTTTCGCGATCATCAATTCTGAGCGCCACGTTGTAGGCTGACGTGATTTCGGAGGGATCGCGTCCGGCAGCGCGAGCGGCAGCCAGGAGTTTGTCGCGCATGACCACCACCTGCTCAGGCGGCGCGTAGCCAAGCGATGGGATCCAGCCATCTGCCAAGCGGCCGGTCACGGCCAGTGCGCGGTCACCGAAAGTGCCCAGCCAGATGGGGATGCGGCGCCCGGCCTTTGGCTCGATTTGAGCGCATTCGGTCCGATGTAGCCGGCCGGCCAACGAGAATTGCTGCTCAGACCACATACCGCGAATGATCCGGATCGCTTCCTCGAGGCCATCGATCTTGTCGCGCGCCGAGGGTGTCGGGAGACCGAACGCCCGAAACTCGTCGTCCATCGCACCGCCGCCCAGTCCCAGGATGAGGCGTCCTCCGGACAGTCGATCGAAGGATTCAGCCATCTTGGCCAGCACGGCCGGGCTGCGGTAGGGAACCGCGAGCACGCGAGTCGCGACGTGAATGCGCGAGGTGCAGGCGGCAATCCATGCCAGCATTGTCCAGGTCTCGAATGTGGGCGACCCGCCGTGGAGGTGATCGGAAGCGGAGACGAAATCAAAGCCGAGTGCCTCGGCGTGTTGGGCGGCGCCTACGGGATCGGAGTCGCTCCGCGCGGAGGTTGAAATGTTCAATCCGAACTGCATCAGCTGATGTCCTTGTCCTTCCTCGTGCTCACGCTCGCGTGTCGAGCAGGCCGCGCCGCCGTGGCCAGTGGCTCCACGTCGACGTGGATGAGCGCCGCGGCGTCACTCGCCAAACGCAGCGCGTCTTCGGTGGTCGGAGCACCGGTCCTGACGAAGCCGACTCGGTCCCAGGAGCTGCGCAAGTCGTGTGTGCGATCGCCCGGCTTGACGACCACGTCGGCGCTCAGGACGCCCGGTGCCGCGCGGCAAGCTTCGAGACCTTCGACGCTCCGAACTTCGCCGGCCGGGACGCGCAGGAACCAGACGGCCGCGGCTGCTCGAGGTGCGCTCGGCACGCTCTGACGGATGTCCGCGCCGCGCATCACGTCCACGAACAGCGAGGTCATGTTCGTGCCCCAGGCGTAGTCGATCAGGTCGACAATACCATCGCCCGGCATTCGACCGGCGCACTCGACGAGCACCGGCGCGCCGCCCGAGACGATCCATTCGCAATGCACATATCCACTCCCGAAGCCGACGGCGCTCAGCACGCGGCGGGTGCTGGTGACGAGCAGGTCGCACTGTGCACCGGAGATCCTGGCCGGTACGGCATGACCCATTTCGATGGGCCTTTGACCCGGGAACAGTCGTTTCTGGGTAACATTCGAAAACAACGGCACACCGTCGCGGACAAGCATCTCGACGCTGAACTCGTCGCCGCTGATGTACTGCTCCACCAGCATGCGCAGCGGAATCTCACGGTCTGGCACGTTGACGCCTTCGTCCTGCGTGATGCACTCGTCCCACGCGGCTCCGACCTCTGCCGGATCGAACAACACGCGCGTGCCGACCGATCCCTGCCGGTTCGCGGGCTTGAGCACGACGGGCCCGCCTTGCTCGAGCATGAACCGGAGTACGTCGAGCGAGCCGCCAGCTTGCTCGGAGCGCGGATTGGTGACACCGTGGCGGGCCGTCGCCTGGCGCAGCAGCCACTTATCGCGCAGGATTGCGGCCGCTCTCGAACCTGCGCCCGCGACTCCGTAGAGCTCGGCCAGCCGCGCAGCAAAGGGGACCGCGTATTCGACGCACGGCAAGACCGCGGCCGGGCGGAGATGCGCATACGCGGCGTGAAAACGCCTGGCGGCGCCCGGCATCTGGTACTCCCACACGATCAGGCGATTCAGGCCCCTCGCGGCTAGCCGAGTCTGCGCGTCCCGCTTGCGGGCGACATCCGGCTCCTCGATCACCAGCGCGTGCGCCTCGGATTGCGGAGCGCCGATGTAGTTCAGCCAGGCGATTGAGAAGCCAACCAGAAGGATTGGTCGTTGGTCGGGGAGGCTCATGCTTGGGGCTCCTGTGTGCTGTGAGTACGTTTCTTCGGATTTGCTGGCCGCAGAGCGATGGCGGCGGCAGCGGTGGCAAGCGCGGCGACAATGAAGCAGATTGTCCAGATGCCATCGCCGACGTGGGTCCACATCAAGACTCCGATCGGCGCGCCGAGCGCACCGCCAAGTCCGAACATCGCGTTGCCGGCGCCGATATAGCGTCCTCTGGCTGCCGGGGGCGCGACCTTGCCGGGATGAGCGAGCATGGTTGGACCGCTGATCATCTGGCCGATCACGCCGATCACGGTTGCCGAAAGGAGGAGCAGCAGTCCGCCAGGAGCCCCGAACAGCGCGAGGCCGATGCCGAGCAGGGCGATCCCCACACTCGCTGCCCGCGTCGCCGGCCACGACTGGACCTTGCGTGTAATCAGCAGCTCGCAGGTAATGACCAGTCCGGCTGATAGCGCCAGGACCCAGTTGTAAGCCATGGCGGGATAGGCGCCTGCGTCGATCTTGAGCGGCAGCACCGCGAAGTACTGCGTATAAATGACGACATTCGCGAGCATCGCCAGCAGGTAGAGCAGGAACCGTCCATCCCGAAGCACCGCGGTGTAGCCGGCCGATTGGGTCGGACCACCCGCGACGGCTTGCGCCGGATCGACCACACTCCGCTCGCGGGGAAACCAGAGCACGGCCACCAGCGCGTACGCCAGCGAGGTAACCCCATCGGTCCAGAACAGCAGATTCCAGGACGTGCTGATCAGCCACGCCGCGAACAGCGGACCGAGTACGCCGCCCGAGTTCAGTGCGATGCGATACATCGAGAACAACATCACGCGACGACCTGGCGGCGTGAGATCGGACAGGAGCGCCGCGGCCGCGGTCCGGCATGACTGGGCCATGGCACCCGCGCCCGCGACGACCACGAGCAGGGCAACGTAGGTGTGAGGCGTGGCCAGGAAGCTCACGGCCACGGTCAGGACGGCCGCACATGCCATGGAGCCGATAATTGTCGGCCGCCGTCCGAGGCGGTCAGCAAACTCGCCACCAAACAGTGTGCCGAGCACCGCGCCCAGGCCGTATGCGCCGAGGGCGAGGCCGGCCGGCCCATCCCCCAGACCGGCGCGGACCAGGTACAGCACCAGGAACGCCTGCATGAAAGCGCCAAGCTGGTTGACGAACACCCCAAATAACAGGAAGCGCGTCGCCGCCGACGTCTCGCGTAAGGTGGTAAGAATGCCGACCTGACCTTTTGGCTCCGCGACGGGCGCGCTCGTCGCGCTCGGTGGAGAACTGACGGTCAGCAGACCGGCCTCGGCGAGCACCGCCAGCCCGTGCATCGTGCGCGCCAGGCCACGGCCATCGGCCAGTTCCTCGACACACCGGTGGCCATCCACCGCCACCAGCATGCGCAGCGTACTCACGTCGACGACCAGCCGCTGCCCGCTGTGAGGTCCGTCGACGATGCGCGGCACGACCGCCGGTGAGGGAATCGCCGCCAGCACGTTCTCGCGGCGAGCGGTCATTTGCTGGAAGTGATCGACGAACTGGTCCTCATCCAGGTCAACGTTGCGTTCGCCGGGCAAGCCGACAGTAAGGGAAAAGTCCGCATCAGCGAGCGCCAGGACGATGGCCTCCAGGGCGGGCAGACCGCGCTCGGTCCCGTACCACGTGCCGACGACACGGCCGGCCTCGAACCCGAGACCACCCGAACGCTGGCCGTCTGTAAGCGCCAGCTCGCCGGTGTGTTGGAGGCTGCCGACAAACCGGATCAGCCGCTCGAGACCGAGATTTTTGATGGTCCCGCTCAGCACAACGTGGCCATCCGCTATGACGGGTGGCGCCACCACGAGTACCGACACACTGTCTGCTCCACCTGGCACAAGCCTGACAGGCGCCGCGTGGATCACGCCCCGTTCGCCTCGCGTTTGCGCCGCTCGGCGAGGACAATCACCGGCGATCGCTGGCCATCGAGCCGGCCGGCATACGCAACTGCTGGCCGCGCCACGATCCACCCGCCCACCTGCGCGCGCGATACCAGTCCCAGTTTGCCCAGGATGTTCTGAACGTGAGTGTCGACGGTGCGCTCGCTGATGATCAGCTCGTCGCCGATCTGCCGGTTGGTGAGACCGCGCGCGATCAACAGCGCCACCTCGTATTCGCGCGTCGTCAGCGGATGCGCGTCGACCACGCCTCGTGGCCATAGATCTGGGGCGGCGGAGCGCTGCTCGGAGCGCGCGGTCGAACTGAAGGCTTCGGCGGCATCGAGGAAACGTGTGACCCGCGCTGCGTCGCCATCGCTATCGGCCAGATCGGCGAGCGCTTCGAGGCAACTGACGAGCGCGCGCTCCACGGCGTCGTACGAAACTGCGGATTGTCCAATGGCTTGCACGTAGAAAGAAACGCGATTCCGGTGGTTTTTCTGGTGTCCGCGCGTGACAAAGCGACGCGCCCAACGATACGCCCCGGCTTACGCCTTTCAACGGATGCCCACACAGCGATCCGACGGTAGCTTGGTGCCTTGCAGACCAGCCAGGGCACACCAGCCAGGGAGGATTGATCTTGATCGATCTCGTGATCGCACGCCACCAGCACGGTCATCGAGGTCGGCACCGTTCGCATCGGTGGCCCCGAATTCGTCGTGATCGCGGGCCCGTGCACCGTTGAAAGCCGTGAGCAGTTACTGACCACCGCCGAGGCAGTCGCCGCCTCGGGTGCCGCGCTCTTGCGCGGCGGGGCCTTCAAGCCGCGCACGTCGCCCTATACATTCCAGGGACTGGGCGAAGGTGGGCTGGTGCTGCTGGCCGAGGCGCGGCGCCGTACCGGTCTGCCGATCATCACGGAGGTCATGCAACCGTGTGAGGTCGCGCAGGTCGCGCACTGTGCCGACATTCTGCAGATAGGCGCCCGCAATATGCAGAACTTTCCGCTGCTCAAGGAAGTGGGGCGCGCCACCCGTCCGGTCATGCTCAAGCGTGGGTTGTGCGCGACGATCGACGAGTGGCTGATGGCCGCCGAGTACATCATGGACGCGGGCAACGCGCGCGTCATCCTGTGCGAACGGGGCATTCGTACATTCGAGACCGCGACCCGCAACACGCTCGACCTGAGCGCGATACCGGTCGTCAAGCGGCGCAGCCACCTGCCGGTCATCGTCGATCCGAGTCACGCGACCGGGCACCGCTACCTGGTTGAACCGATGACGCTGGCAGCCGCGGCCGCCGGCGCCGACGGTGTGATTCTGGAGGTCCATCCGGACCCGGATGTGGCGCTGTGCGACGGTCCGCAATCGCTCACGTTGCGGTGCTTCGAAGAACTGATGCGCTCTCTCGAGCCGATCGCAGCCGCTGCCAAACGACCGGTGTGGCGCCGGCGAATCGGCGCGTGGGGAGCATCGAGCGAGAACGAGGTTAGCTACCGATGATTCGGGTGTATCCCAGCCTGGCGGACCTGGTGCGCATGGCCAGCACCGCGCGCTTCGCGCCGATCTACCGCGAATTGCTGGCCGACCTCGAAACACCCACGTCGGCGCTCCTCAAGTTGGGCGCCAGACCGGGCAGCTTCTTGATCGAGAAGGCCGACAGCGGCGAGTGCGTAGGCCGCTACTCCTTCGTGGGCGCCGGGTTGGAGCGCTCGCTCGAAATCTATGACGAGCGGGCGATCGTCCGCGGCGCACACGACGCGGTTGAACTGGAGTATGACGATCCACTCGTGCTCGTCGACCGTATCGTGACACGTGAGGGCGTGGCCGGGCTACCTGGACTGCCGCGCTTCCGCGGTGGCGCCGTGGGTTACTTGAGTTACGAACTTGCGCGCAAGTTCGAACCGCGCATTCCAGCGGCGGCGAAGGATCCGCTCGGGTTGCCGCTCGCGCATCTGATGATCGTCGACACGCTTCTCGTGTTCGACCATCTGCGCCGCACAATCAAAGTGGTCACACACATTCCACTGACCGAGGATCTGCCAGCCGCATACGAGCGTGGCTGTGAGCGGCTCGAGGCGCTCGTCCAGAAGTTGCGCAGCGCTCCGGCCCCGACGAGGCTCGAGGGCACTTCGCGTCGTACCCAGCCGGGCGCCGCCGTTGCCAACCTGTCGCGCCGGGAGTTTGAGCAGCGGGTCGCGTGCGCCAAAGAGCAGATCGCCGCTGGCGAGTGCTTCCAGATCGTGCCTTCGCGGCGCATGTCGATCCCGACCCAGGCCGCGCCGGTCGAACTGTACCGCGCGCTCCGCTCGATCAATCCCAGCACGTACATGTACTTCCTCAATTTCGGCGACTACCAGATTGTCGGCGCGTCGCCGGAGCTTCTGGTCGAAACTCACGACCGTCAGGTGCGCACGGTGCCCATCGCCGGCACCATGCCGCGCGGCGCGACACCCACGGACGACGAAGCGCTGGCCAGGCATCTGCTGGCCGACGAAAAGGAGCGCGCCGAGCACGTCATGCTTGTCGACCTCAGCCGCAACGACGTTGGCCGCGTTGCGGAGCCCGGCAGCGTCGCCGTGCCCCGCATGTTGGAGGTCGAGCGGTACTCGCATGTCATGCACCTGGTGTCGCACGTCAACGGCCAGCTGCGTGAAGACCTGCGGCCGGTTGATGCGCTGCGGGCGATCTTCCCAGCTGGCACGCTGACCGGCGCGCCGAAGATCCGGGCGATGGAGATCATCTCCAGCCTGGAGCCCGACACGCGTGGCCCGTATGGCGGAGCGACCGGGTTTTTCAATCTGGACGGCGACCTGGACCTGGCCATCACCATTCGCACGCTGG
>VBGG01000612.1:11547-18805 GCA_005883405.1 Chloroflexota bacterium
CAACCGGATCGGGAATTCGAGGAAACGATGAATAAGGCGCGCGCCGTACTAGCCGCCATTGCCGCGGCAGAGCGCAGCGACGATATTCCAGGCACCGATTCCATCGAGGATGGCCTGGAGCTGGCTGCCGCGTAATCCGCGCCCGTCTGGAGTTTCACAGCCATGACCACCTTGCAAAAGAAGCCGGCATTCCTGCTGATGGCCAAGGCGGCGCCGTTGACCAGTCATCCGCAGTTTCTCCTCGGGTTGCGCGCACGCGGCCTGGCACCGCTGCTGGTGACAGAGTCGTTGCCACCTGGAGTGGACGCGTCCGCGGAAGAGCTCGCCCGACACAACTCCGCGTTGGAAGGCATACAGGAGGTCGCGGTTTTCACCGGGTCGCAGCAGCTGGCGATCCAGCAGCGGATCGCGACCTGGGCCAACGACTATGACATTCGGGGCACGCTGTGTCTCGGGGAGATCTTCGTGGAAGGGATGGGCATGGCCGCGGACATGCTTGGCCTGCCCCATCCCGGACTGCGAGCCACGAAGGTCTGTCGAAACAAGCTCCTGCAGCGGTTGTACTTGCGCGACTGGAGTCCACGCTGCCAGGTCATTGCTCCAGCGCATCGCGCCAGCTTTGTCGCCGATTTCAGCGACGGGCCAGCCATCCTCAAGCCAACCGGACGCTTCGCCAGCTCCGGCGTTCAGGAGATTGCCGACGCATCCGAGCTCGCCGAGCGACTGACCGAGTATGAAGCCGACGAGGTGCTGCTCCTCGAACAGAAAGTGGTCGGGCGCGAAGTATCCGTGGAATCGCTGATCCAGGACGGCAAGGTCGTGTTCATCGGCATCACTGAAAAGGCGACCAACGAGTCCGACGGTCGCTTCTTCGTCGAGATGGCGCACACCTTCCCGTGTGGGAATCTGTCGTCTCAGGAGGTGACCGCGATCCGCGCCACCAACGCCCGAGTGCTGGACCGCCTGAGCTTCGAGAACGGCATCGCCCATGCCGAGTACCGCGTCACGGCGGACGGCGGCGTGTATCTGATGGAAGTGGCGTGTCGTGCCCCCGGCGATGGACTACTGGCGCTCTATCAGCTTGCGACACTCCGCTCGCTGGAGGTCGAACTGGTCAAGCTAGCGCTGGGCGACCCGGTCACTTATCCCGAGCCCGTGCGTCGTGCCCGCCAGGTCTATATGCGCCACGCGCCGGGCCGGCTGATCGACGTCCAGGTCGCCAGGGCCGTCGACGTCACGCCGCACTGGGTGCCCGACCAGGGCCGGTGGCCAGCCATCGAAGTTGGCTCGGCAGGCGATCCCGCGCGCGTGCGTCATCTGATGGTCCTCAAACCCAGAGGCACCCAGTTATCGGAGGTGCGCGACTCGTTCGATCGGGTAGTTACGTTTCTCATCGACGGCAGGACGACGGACGAGCTGGACCGTCTGGAGCAGCACGTGCGCGACTCGGTGAGTATCGTAACGTCCTCAGCCTGATACGCCATCACGCCACCAGAGCCCGCAGCCGTGAGTCTCGACGCAAACGCTCGACAACGTTGCGCTTGGTGCGGTAGACGTCGGCCACGCTCGGGAACCGGTCGCTGTGCTGCGCGTGGATCTCACACGGCTTGCACCCGTCCCTGAACGACAAACTGACAATGAGCCGGTCCGACTCGTTTGGCAGCGCTTGCATCACCGCATCCCAAAGCTCCTGGGCGGTCAGCCGCTGCACGACGGATTCCTCGAAACCGACGCCGGCCTCCGCCGCTTCCGACAGCTGCTCCAAAGACACGTGCGGGCGAGCTCGTCGCGCGCGCACCTCGTCGAGCAGCGTGCTCTGAGCGCACAGCTTCAAGTAACCGAGCAGCGCCGCCAGGTTCGGGAACCGATCCAACCGTTCGGGCCGCACCGCCTGCGCAAAGCGCTGGAACGTACGGTTCAGCCAATAGTCGTCGTCCTCGCACACGAACGCGTACGACGGAAAGCGCCGGATGTGTGCCAGGACCAGTCTGCTGTACTCGCCCACGAATGTCTGCCATGCCCCGTCATCCCCGTCGCGGATCGCACGCGAGACCAGTTCGAGAGCCGCGGCCTCAGCGTCTTTGGGCTTCGTTTGGATGCGCTGCGCGTCCTCAGTCGGATCCTCCATGGTTAGTTCTCCTGAGCTGACGCGAACTCGCCGGATGGCGGGGCTGAGGCGTACTCGCCGGATGGCGGGCCAAACGCCTCGTGCTCCAATTGCCCCCGTTCCGCCAACCAGCGGAGGAACCGCAGCTGCGCCATCGCTGCTTCGCGGGGAAACTGACAAAACATCTGTAGCTCCGAGTCGTAGCTGCTGTCTGCTGATCCCATGAATGCGTCCCCCTTGTTCCGCTTTGAGGTGGGCAGGGCGGCCGCCGCCAGTCGAGCATGAGCCGCGTATAATGCCCCTGCGAGGCGACCACCTCGCACGGGGACATCGTCTGACCGGGAGGCGCGCGAAGTTGCGCAACGAGCGCGCATCAAGCGCTCAAAAAGCGCTCGTATCGCATACCCTCTAGTGCTCTGGACAAAAGCGTGCACACGCCTCGCCTAGACGGGGCCGAGGTCGCATCAGTTCGTGTCTTGTTGCGCTCACTGCGGGAACTTCGCGGTGTGACGCAGCAGGGCTGGGCGGCGTCGCTCGGCTACAGCGTGGCGACAGTGCGGCGATGGGAAGCCGGCGAAGCCCTACCGACGGCCGAGGCGGAGGAGGGCCTCATTTCGCTATGTCGCGAGCGCGGGCTCTTCCACACCTACGAAAGCGGGCCGCTGCGGGGCCTGACGCTCACCCCCGAATTGCTTCGGTCGGCACTTGCCGAGGGACGTCTTCAGCTCTCTGGCCAGGCGGGCAGGCTACGCACGACGCCGGCCGCGGTCGAGCCCGTCGTCGAGCAACCATTGGATGCCAGCCGAGATGCACGTCTTCCTGTTCCGATAACGAGCTTCATCGGGCGCGAAGCCGAGCTCGACGCCGTCTGCCGATTGCTGGAGACGGCCCGTCTGGTCACACTCACGGGCCCAGGCGGCTCAGGCAAGACGCGCATCGCCCTCGAGGTCGCGCACGCGCTGGCTCGACGTTCCAACGGTGCGCTGACGTGGGTCAACCTGGCGCCGCTGCAGGACCCCAGTCTAGTGTTGCTGGCCATCGCTCAGGCGCTGGGTGTCCGCGAAGTCGCGTCGCAGCCACTGATGGACACCGTACTCGAGCTCCTTCGGCAACGCGACCGAACCGTCATCCTCGACAATTTCGAGCACTTGCTGCCGGCTGCGACGGTAGTGGGCGAACTGTTGCACGGTTGCGAACGAGTGCGCGTGCTGGTCACGAGTCGCGCCCGGCTGCACCTGTATGGGGAGAACGAGTTCCCGGTGACGACACTGCCGGTGCCGGCCGAGGTAGGTGAGGCGGACGTTTCTCCAGACGAGCTGGGCCGATGCCCGGCCGTGGCGTTGTTCGTACAGCGGGCGGCAGAGGCGAATCCTCGGTTCGGACTGACGCAGGCGAATGCCGCGCCGGTAGCGGCCATCTGTCGGCGGTTGCAGGGACTGCCTCTCGCGCTCGAGCTAGCTGCCGTCCGCGTCAAGGTGCTGTCGCCCGAAGCACTGCTCCGGCGCCTGGCCGACTGCCTGGATGTGCTGGTCGGCGGGGCGCGCGACCTGCCCGCTCGTCAGCAGACCCTCCGCGCAACACTCGACTGGAGCCATGGGCTCCTCGACGCGGATGCGCAGAAACTGTTTCGATCTCTGGGCGTGTTCGCCGGCAGTTGCACCGTAGAAGAGGTGGAGGCGATCTGCTCATGCCCCGGCGGTCAGCTCTCCATCCTGGACGGACTCCAGGCGCTGGTGGACGCAAGCCTGGTACGCCAGGAGCCTCATTCGCATGGCGAGCCGCGCTTCAGCATGCTGGACAGCATTCGGGAGTATGCGCTTGAACGCCTCAGAGCCGCCGGGGAGGCCGAGACGCTCTGCCAGTCGCATACTGCATTCTTCCTGAGCCTGGCCGAACAGGCAGAGCCACAGCTGGTGCGCTCCGAACAGGCCGGCTGGTTCGATCGTCTCGACGCGGAGCAAGACAACATCCGGGCAGCGCTGCTCTGGTCGCTCGAGAACGGCAGCCCTGAGACGGGATTGCGGCTGGCCTCGGCCTTGTGGCGCTTCTGGGAGACCCGCGGCTACTTGAGCGAGGGAGAGCAGTGGGTGGAGAAGGGCCTTTCACACAGGCCCGTGGCCGCAGCAGTCGAAGCGAAGGCGCTGACCACCGCGGGGAGCCTGGTGCGCTTGCGGGGAGACCTCCCGCGAGCACGCCGCCTGCATACCGAGAGCCTGCGGCTGTTCCGCGAGCTCGGGGACCGCCCGGGCATTGCGCGGTCACTCAGCAATCTCGGTGTGGTCGCCAACGAGCTGGGCGACTACGTTGAGGCCGAAACGCTTTACGAAGAAAGCCTCGCACTGCGTCGCGAGCTGGGGGACACGTGGGCCATCGCGGTCTTGCTCGTCAACCTTGGCGATGTGGCTCGCAAGCAAGGACGTCTTGACGAAGCCAGATCGTTCTTCACCGAGAGCCGGACCTTGTTCGAAGACCTCGGTGATACGGTCGGCATCGCGGTCACGTTCAATAACCTGGGCGAGGTAGCACGTGAAGAGGGCGATGCTGCTGCCGCGGCGGCTCTGTATCAGAAAAGCTACGCGTTACGTCTACAACTCGGGGACCGGCTGGGAACCGCCAGGTCGCTGGAGAAGCTGGCCAGACTCGCCTTTCGTCAGAAGCAGTACCCGCGCTCAGCGGAGCTATATACCCAGAGCCTGCTGCTGTGCAAGCAGTTGGGAGCGGAGCACGATGCCCTGGAGTCTCTCGAAGGCCTTGCCGAGCTGGTGGGCGCCTGCGGGCGGGCCCAGGAGGCGATCCAGCTGCTGGCGGCGGCTCAGAAGCTGCGCGCGGCAACCGGCGCGTCAGTGTCCCGCTCTGAGCAGGTGGAGTTGGAGTACGCCATAGCAGAACTGCGTGGCGGGTTGGATGCACGAACGTTCGCGGCGGCCTGGGCGGAGGGGCAATCGATGAAGATGAGCCAGGCCGTTGCGTTTGGGTTAGCGAGCGCCCAGGTATCCGCCGCTCACTCCTGGTCGGAGGCCAAGTAGGTAGATCGACATGACACAGTCTCGTCAGCTCAACTTCGCCCTGCTATTTCCCGGTGAGAGCATGAATTCCGGCCTGGGTCAGCACTTCGCCGACGCCGCCGATCCGCGCGACCTGCGCTGGGCGCAGGTTGAGAAGCGAACCGGTGATGACGAGCGCTTCCGGAGCATGCTCGGCAGGCGGGCCGAGCGACTCAAGGGGGTGTTGCCAGCGTTTGATGCCAAACACGTCGACCTCAGGCCGCTGTGCTCGCCGGTCCGAGACCAGGGTCTGTTCGAATCGTGTGTTGGATTCTCACTCGCGGCCCTCGTCGAGTTCTTACTGAGAAGCCGTGTTGACAGAAATACCACCACGTGCTCACCTCACTTCATCTGGTATCTGGCCCGGTTATTCGAGTTCAACAGCGCGCTGAATGTCGGTGCCCAGATCCGTGACGGCATGCGTGTTCTCGCGCACGTGGGGTGCAGTCCTGAGGCATTGGACCCGTACGATCCAATTGCCTTCATGCCGCCACCGGAGGATGTTCGGCACTATGAGGTCGAGGCGCTCCTGAATACCGCGGCCGCACGCGGTCCTTCTCAACAAGCGATCGCCGCGGCGGCGAAGTACGTGCTGGATGGATACTACCGGCTCGAGTCGCTTGACGATTACAAGCAGTGCCTTTCACGCGGCTTTGGCTTTGTCATGTCGTGGCCGGTGTATGCCTCAGCGCTGCCACGCGCGCTCGAAGAAGGCTATGTGGATGTGCCGAAACCGGACGAGGAACCGGTGGCCAGCCACACGCTGTTTGTGTGCGGCTACGTGGAGCAAGACAAAGAACCGGGTGGTGGCTATCTGATCTGCAAAGGCAGCCAGGGTTCGCGTCGCGGAGACCGTGGCTATTTCATGGTCCCGTTTGCGTACGCCCTGCCGCACAAGGACGGTCGCCCACCGAACGACGCGTGGACCGCCGTCGGCCTGGCCGAGTGATCTGATCCTGCGCGTATCCGCGCGCTGACATCCGAAATTGCTCCTGCGCCGCGTTTATTCCAGCGACATCTCGCAGGAGATCACCGTATCTGGTGGAACCGACACCTGTCACGAGAAGGGACCAGCTGCGCGGGTCACTCCGCGCCATCCCGTTACCGAGCCTGCTCGGGCTGATAGCTGACGCTCGCTTGAGCGGCCAGTTGAACGTCTGGAACGAACGCTGGACAGGCGGGCTGGCGTTGCTCGAGGGCCGGCTCGTCGGCGCATCGTTGGGTCCGGAACACGGGCCCTCTGCTCTCGCGGCGGTTGCCTGGATGCTGCGGGCCGGCCAGTTCGCCCTGTCGCCCGCGACGCCAGCATCACTCCCGTCGGATGAGCCGGAGCTCGATCTCGGCTCATCCGAACTGCGCGACGTGTGGGTCGAAGGCGAAGCGCTGTCACTCGTGGTGCCGGGACCGAGCGTCGTTCCACGCATCGCTTTGGAGCGGATGGCGAGCGAAGCTGACGGTCAATCGTTCGACGTCAACACGATCAAGACGCTCGTTGCAATCAACGGCCAGCGCACACTTGCCGATATCGCGCGCGGCCGTGGTTTCGTGCGGACCGTACGAGAGCTGGCCGCGCTGGCAAGGGCGGGCGTCGTCGATTTTGGCGCCGGTGAGTCCGCCTCGATCGAGCCGCGCCCGGCTCCAGCCGTAGCGACGCCAGCACCGCCACGAGCCCTCGATCGCCTGGCCGGGTTATTCCTCAAGCCGCCGAAAACAGCGGACCTGGCCGGTCCGAAAGCGTCCGCGGCCCGCGTTTAGTATGCAAGAACAGCAGAGCCCGGCGGGACTCAAGCAAGAAAGGAACAAGCGGAAAGCGTATGGAGCGCATTCGGTGGGGCAACGTCGTACTCGCTGCCCTGGCGTTGTTGGCGGTTGGCTTTGCCAGCCTGATCATCGTGGGCATTGATCCGTCGCCCAAGCTCTCTGAGGCGGTCGGCGCGATAGTGAGCCAGGTCCACCCGCTGCCCGTGCGGGCGAAGCTCGATTCGGTCCCGCCAGTGCCGGTGCCGACGCTTGCGCCTTTGCCAATGCTTGATGACGGCGGATTTCAGTCCGAGGTGGCGGTACCCCAATCCACGGGCCAGTTCCCGCTGGGCACGATCACCGTCGC
>VBGG01000129.1 GCA_005883405.1 Chloroflexota bacterium
TGTTGACAAAGGCCTGTTCATCACCGGCTACTCTCGACAGCACTCCCATGTTTTGCAGAAGTCGGACGACAGCGACCAGGTCGGCCCGTTCGTCGCGCGTCGCGATACTGAACGTCAGGCCGGTACGGGCCAGCGTAGGCTCGGCGGCCATCGCAATCACCCGTTCAGCCACCTGACCCAACGTGACCTGTGCGTCAGCCCGCTCCAGGACAGCCAGCCCGACACACAGGAGCGCGTACCGACGCCGGCTGAACGGGGAGCCCGAGCGGTCCGCCGCCGCTGGCCGGGTACAGTCGCTGGAGCCAGGCACACGCTTCTGGAGTCGAGCCAGCCCATTGTCCACGCGGAGCGACCAGCCGGCGGCCTCAGCAAACCACTCCCGCAGCCAGCGCGCGTGGCGGCGCACGAGCTTGAACGCATTCGGATCCGGCTCCACCGCGGTCAGCAACGGATAGCGCAGCAGTGCGCGAACGGCGGCCTGGCGCTCCTCGAGCTCGCGCCGCTCCAGCGCGTCCATGGACGCTCAAGAGTGGGAAGCCAACGTGCCAGCGGATGTTGCTGTCTGCCACGGGCTGAGCAGGTCGGTAATCGTGATCAGGTGGTCCTGGCCGCCAAAGATGCCATCGGGAGTGTGAATTTTGGCGATGCCGCCATCGCACGTGGGCACCAGCCGGATCTCCAGCGTGCCATCCGACGTCACCGTCCGTACGCCATCCGACGTAAGCGGTCCGGCTGAGAGTGCGTCTGCCAGCAGGTTGAGAAACAACCCGAACTCCTGACGATCCAATGCTCTGAGGTCTGACAGCCACGTTGGCGTACCCGTCGCCAACCGTTGACGGGCCGCCTCGGTTTGCCGATGCTCGGCTTCGAGCTGCTCGGCCAGCAGCAGTCGGGCAGTGCTGCGGTCGCTGACAGGCGGCATCGGTCCGGGCCGCTGGTAGCGACCAGTGGTGCGCAGGCGTGCGCTGATCGGGACCGCCGGTCCATCGCGCCAGCTGGTGGAGGCTGGCACCGAACGCGCTTCCAGCGCATCCAGATACGCACTGTCGGCGGTCAAATGTCTGGTCGAAGTCAACCCGAATGCCGCACGCCACAGACGATGCGCGGCAGCGTCGTCGGGTGCTTCGGC
Organism: Chloroflexota bacterium; assembly: GCA_005883405.1. Classification (GTDB taxonomy): domain Bacteria; phylum Chloroflexota; class UBA6077; order UBA6077; family CF-72; genus CF-72. The sequence goes on from VBGG01000129.1 coordinate 1,130, forward strand.
GAACCACACCGCAAGGCTGCGAAAGTCGGCACTCCGATCACTTCGTCCAGAGCGGCGTTCCTGCAACAGCATCACCGTTTCGAGCAGGGCGGGGATCGAGGCCCGCGCATGCTGACGCAGCAGCGACGCCTGAGAAGGACGGCTACGCTCCCCCACAAACCACGATCGCACACCTGACCAGCGCCCGCGCCACTCCTCGAGCTTCGCGTCGAACGCCGCATCAGGACCCTGCTCAGTTTTCTCTTCCGCTTGTGGCGCGACATCCGCGGCTTCACGCGCGGCGGCGATCTGTAGCAGGCGGTCAGTCTCGAGTGTGTCGAGCTGGCGGAGTGCCTCGGCGATGTCGGCCGACTTTATCTGCAGGTCGCCAACAAAACGCTCCAGGTACCGAATCAGCCGGTCCTTGTAGGCGATGAACGCCTCTTCGTTGATGTCCTGGAGCTCGATCGTGCGTTGCAAGCTGCCCATGAACGCGCTGGCGTTGGCAGCCAGATTCTCGAGCAGTGAGGCGAGCTCGCGCAGCAGATTGTGTACGACGGCCGCGTCAGGTGCTGGCAGGCGGGCTTGCTCGAGCAGGCCGTGGGCACGCACGCGGATGTCCTCGAGCGCCACGGACTGCAGCTCGCCGCGCCGACCAAGCGCCTGGTCATACGCGTCGAGCGCGAGTTCAGCGGCCTCGCCTTCGGCGGTCAGCTGGTACAGGTAGCGCGCGCGGTAAAACTCTTCAACGCTGGTCACCCGGCTGGTATCCGGATCGGCACGCAGGTTGCCCCACTCGACGAGCGTACTCAGGGCGCTCTCGGCGCTGGCATCCTGAATCGCCTCGGCAATGTCCTCCGGTCGGAGGTGGACCAGGAAACGGCGCTTGGCGTCGATGAAGGCGCGCATGATGCGTCTGTACAACGCCGCTTTTGGCGCGTGTACATGCGCAAACGGCTGTGATTGCTGCCTGCGCTCGCTCGTCAGCCGTTCCCCCAATGAGAGGCAAATTATCAGAACAGATGTTCCGTCGTCAAGTATCGTTTCGCGCCTGCAGTCAACGGGCACCACTGTGCCATTCGATTACAGGGGCGCGCGTCTCGCTGCGACGACGACGCAGGCCACTGGCAGCATTGCAGGCGACCTCCGCCAGACAGCCTCAGAGGGTAGCCACACCTGGCTATGGGCCGACGATGAGCCGCGCCGCCACAAGGGCAAGGACCGCCGCCTGCGCAGCCACCGACATCCACGGGTCGACGAGGTCGGCAGACGTGGGGGTAGACTGGACCGCCGATGCGATATGGAACGATCGCCGGTGTCGGCGACAGGGTCTCGCGGCTGGTCCTGGGCAGCATGGTGTTCTCGACCGAGCCCAACGCGTTGCGCAACGCGCGCCAACTGCTGGACCGCTTCGCGGCGGCCGGCGGGACAGCCGTGGACACCGCGCGGATCTACGCCCAGGGCACCAGCGAGTCAGCTTTTGGTCAGTGGCTGGCTGGCTCGGGACGACGCAACGACATGGTGGTTGTGGGCAAGGGCGCACAGCACAAAGCGGAGACGTACGAGCCGCGCCTGACAGCGGCCGACATCCATGCGGACCTCGAGACGAGCCTGCGCGAGATGCAGCTCGACACGATCGACATCTACATCCTCCACAAAGACGATCCTGGTACAGCGGTCGGCCCGATCGTCGAAGCGCTCAACGACGAAGTCCAGGCCGGTCGCATCAAGGTGTTTGGTGGCTCCAACTGGAGCCACCAGCGAATCGCCGAAGCCAATGCGTATGCAGACGCACACGGACTGCAACCTGCGTCTCGATCGCGGGCGACGCTGAAGCGCAGGCCTGGTACCAGCAGACCGGCATGCCCGTCTTTGCATGGTCATCACAAGCGCGCGGATTCTTCTCGGGACGCTATCGTCCGGAGCTATCTGAAGGCGATACCGACGACGCGAAGAACGTGATCCGCACGTACTATTCGGATGCCAACTGGGAGCGGTATCGGCGGGCCGACGAGCTGGCCGAAATGAAGGGTTGCACGCTGCGCCAGGTCGCGCTGGCGTGGGTGCTCCACCAGCCGCTCGAGGTCTTCGCGCTGATCGGCCCGGCGACCGCCGCCGAACTGGACGACTGCCTGGGAGCGTTAGACGTCGAGCTGTCGCCGGAGGAAGTCGCCTGGCTGAACCTCGAGAGCAGCCGCGTCTCTCAGCGACTGTCCAGGTAGTCCCTGGCCAACCGCTTCCGCGGGCGGGCAAGCCATGTACCCGATGACAGGCGCCGATGGTACTACTAAGGCGTGGTCTCCACGCTTGGTTCGCAGGCCCTCAAGGTAAGGGGCAACCAGATCCTCAACGCGGACGGGCAGCCCGTGGTGCTGCGTGGGTTCGGCCTGGGCGGCTGGATGAACATGGAGAACTTCATCACCGGTTACCCGGCCAACGAGCAGGCGCAGCGCGATGCCATCCGAGGCGTCATCGGCGACGAGCTGTACCTGCTGTTCTTCGACCGCTTTCAGGAGTACTTCTTCACCGAGGCTGATGCGGCGTTCGTCCGCTCGCTGGGGCTCAACCTGGTGCGGTTGCCGATCAACTACCGCCACTTCGAAGACGACATGCGCCCCTTCGAGCTGAAGGAGGAGGGTTTCAAACACCTCGACCGCGCGATCGACGAGTGCGCCCGGCACGGGGTGTACACGATCCTCGATCTGCACGCCTTCGCGGGCTACCAGAACCAGCACTGGCACTCCGACAACCCCACCCACGCGGCCCTGTTCTGGGAGCACGAGCATTTTCAAGACCGCGCGGTCTGGCTGTGGGAGCGCTTCGCGGAGCGGTACAAGGGCAACGCGTGGGTGGCCGGCTACAACATCATGAATGGGCCAGCCGATCCGAAAGGGTCACGCGTCTAGCCGTTCTACCGCCGCGTAATGCAAGCGGTGCGGGCCATCGACTCCGACCATATGCTGTTCCTCGAGGGCAACCGCTACTCGACGGACCACATGTTCGGTGACCCGCTACCCAACGTGGTCTACACCAACCACGACTACGCGCTGGCGGGCTTCATGGACGCCTGGCCCTACCCGGGCGTGAGCCGCGGCGACTACGTCGATCGCCAGGCGCTGGAGGACAAGTTCCTCAAGCGCAGCGAATACATGCTCGAATACGACATCCCGATGTGGGTCGGTGAGTTCGGTCCCATCTACACGGGTCGCCCGGAAACAGACGCGATGCGCTTCCGGGTGCTGCGGGACCAACTCGACAGGGGCACGACCGATGCCGGCGTTCGTCACATTATCGGACCCATCGAGAGCCTGTTCGAGCAGGAGTGCCCGAACTACCAGCCCTGCCCCTTCGGCGCGCAGCGCCACATCGCCCAGCTCGTGCGTCATATGCTGCTGTCGGAGCCCATGCTGGATGAGTTCGCGGAACGCTTCCGCGGCATCAGCGCCGAGGACATCGACACCTTGATGCGGTCTTTTCTCTTCGAGAATTGCCGTCAGCGAACCGAGCTGGCTCAGACTCTGGCCAGCTACGCCTGAGAACGTTCGACGCCAGGTAACGGGATGAGTGAGCGCCGACAGCTGCGCAGCCAACGCCTGCGCCAGGTGAACTTCCAGGGCGACGCGTTGCGCCTTGGGATGAACTGGACCGTGGAGGACCTGGGGAAACCGCAGGTGCTGATCGACAGCGCCTATGGCATGGGCCATCCCGGCACGTTCCACTTCCGGCCGCTCATCGAGGAGGTCAGCAACGGCGTTTTCGAAGCTGGCGGCAAGCCGGGCGTCTTCACCGTCAGCGACATCTGCGACGGGATCGCCCAGGCGCACAGCGGCATGAGCTACTCGCTGGTGTCGCGCGACATCATGGCGGCGATGGTCGAGATCCACGCCCTCGGTCACCCACACGATGGCATGGTGCTGATCTCCGGCAACGACAAGTCGGTGCCGGCGCACCTGCTGGCTATCGCTCGCTGCAACCTGCCGGCGATCCACCTGCCCGGCGGCACGCAGCTGAACGGACCCGACTACGTCACTTCAGACCAGATGTGGGGTCTTGGCTCACAGCTCAAGCGCGGCGAGCGCACGCTCGACGACCTCGAAGCCGCCCAGGCGGTAGCCTGTCCGACCTGCGGCGCGTGTCAGTTCATGGGCAGCGCCAGTACCGGCCAGGTGTTCGCAGAAGCGCTGGGGCTCGCCCTACCTGGCTCGGCACTCATTCCGACCCCACTCACCAGACACCTGCGCTACGCGCGCGCCGCCGGCAAGCTCATCCTGAAGCTGATCGAGGAGGACATCACGCCGCGGCGGATTCTCACGCGCCACGCGTTCGAGAATGCCATCATGCTGCACGCGGCGGTAGGCGGATCCACCAACGCCCTGCTGCACCTGCCGGTGATCGCCCGCGAAGTCGGGATAGACATCAGCATCGACGACTTCGATCGCATCCACCGGCGGGTGCCGGTGCTTGCCAATGCCAAGACCACCGGTCGCTACCCGGTGGAGTACTTGTGGTACGCCGGCGGTGTGCCGGCAGTGATGCTGGAGCTGCGCGACCTGCTCTACCTGGACTGTCTGACCATCACGGGCAAGACGCTCGGCGAAAATCTGGCACAGATCGAGCGAGCGAAGAGGTCCTGCGACCGCGCTCCGACCCGTTCGGACCCGAAGGAGGTGTGGCGGTGCTGCGGGGCAACCTGGCTCCTCGCGGCGCGGTCGTCAAGTATTTCTCGGTGCCGCACGAGATGCACGTTCACGTCGGCCAGGCGCGCGTGTTCGACTCGGAGGACAGCGCGGTGGAGGCGCTGCTGAGCGGCCAGGTCGAGCCAGGCGACGTGGTGGTGATCCGCTACGAAGGCCCGCGCGCGAACGGCATGCCGGAGATGTATTTTGCCACCGCGATCGTGGCCGCCGATCCGCGACTGTCGCATACCACCGCGGTGGTGACCGACGGCCGCTACTCCGGAGCGGCCAAAGGCCCGGCGGTCGGTCACGTCACGCCCGAGGCGCTCGATGGCGGACCCATTGCTTTGGTCGAAAATGGCGACCTGATCGAGATCCACATCCCCGAGCGGCGGCTGGACCTGGTCGGCGTGCAAGGGCGGCGACTGGAGGTGCATCAGATGACGGAAGTGCTCGCAACACGTGAGGCGAGCTGGGTGGCGCCGCCGCCGCGCCACACGAGCGGAATCCTGTCGGTCTACTCGCGCGTGGCGGGCGGCTCCGACAGCGGAGCTTCACTCACATGACGCAGATCATCCGGCTGCGGTCGAGCACCGGCGAGGATCAGGCCGGACTGCGTCAGGACGATGGGCGGATTATTCGGCTTGGAAGCGGAGCGCGGGCCGTCGCGGATCTGCTCCAGTTGCGTGCGTCGGAGCTGCGTGCGCGGCTTTCCTCAGCTGCCACCGCTGGCGAGACTCCAGAAGGCAGGCTGTTGGCGCCGATAGACGGAGCCACTGAGGTGTGGGCGGCGGGCGTGACGTACAAGCGCTCGGAGGAGGCGCGCGTCGAGGAGAGCACCACGCCGGACATCTACACGCGCGTATACCGAGCGGAACGGCCCGAGCTGTTCTTCAAGGCCACGCCGCGCAGGGTCGCCGGGCCGGAGGAGCCGATCGTGGTCCGCGCTGATTCAACCTGGGATGTGCCGGAACCCGAGGTGGCACTGGTGATCAACGCCTTCGGCGAGATCGTCGGCTACACGGTCGCCAACGATGTCAGCTCGCGTAGCATCGAAGGCGACAATCCACTGTACCTGCCACAAGCCAAGGTGTACGACGGATGCTGCGCACTGGGCCCTGGCATCGTGCCCGCCTGGGAGGTGGCCGACCCGTACGCGCTGGCGATCCGCATGCGCATCCAGCGCGGCGGCGCGCCGCTCTGGCAGGGCGAGACCAGCATGCGCGAGTTCGCGCGTCGACTCGATGATCTGGTGGCGTACCTGTTCCGCGAGGATGTTTTTCCCGACGGGGTGATCCTTTCCACCGGCACGGCACTGGTGCCCGAGAACCCGTTCACGCTCGAGCCAGGAGACGTGGTCGAGATCCAGATCGACGGCCTGGGCAGCTTGCGGAACCCGGTGGTGCGCGGGGCCTCCGCTCGGGGCTCGTCAGGCGGGTAGGACGCGGAAGACGGGGTGGTTGGGGGCGATGCGTTTCAGGTCTTCGTCTGCTGCGTTGGCGTCGACGCCTTCGAAGAAGACGCCCACTTCGAAGGCCCATTTGCGCAGGTAGACGCGCAGGAGCTCGATCTTCAGCGGATCGGTATCCGGGATTTCGACGAGCTTGACTCGCTCACGCCGCGATCCAAGGCGAAGCTCGGCCTCGCTGCCGGCGCGCACGTTGCGCACCCACTGTGTGACGCCGCGCGGCGCTACCAGGAAGCGTTCACCGCGGTACTCCAGCAGGTTGACCGGCGTGGTGTGCCATTGGCCGCTGCGGCGCCCGCGGACGGCCAGCACGCGCGACCCGTAAACGCTGATGCCGAGCTGCGTCAGCCAGGCGACTGCACGATTGAAGAGGTTGCGCGTGAACCAGTTCGGACGTACATAACGCTCAGGCATCGACTCGCGCGTAGCGCTCGCGGGAGCGCTCCTGCCCTTTGCGCGCTTCCGTTTCGCGATCGCGGGGCGGAGCGGAGATCCTGAGCTCGCGGATGAGTCGACTCGCGGCGGCGGTGACTTCGTCGACCGCGCGGTCGAACACCAGCTCGTTCGCGTGTGACGGCCTGCTCGCCCCACTCAGTTTGCGAACGAACTGCACCGCCGCCGCGCGAATCTCCTCGTCCGTGGCGGGTGGCTCAAAATTGGCCAGGGTCTTGATACTGCGACACATGATCAGCCACCAGCCATGGCGCCGATAACCAGCAAGGGTTCGGCGCCAGCGGCAACCGCTTCTGGCAGAAGCGCATCGACGGGATCGTGCGAAAGGTCCTGCTGGCAGGCGAAAAATCTCACGAACGGTCGGCGCTGATGCGTGAGGTGATCGCGCATCGTGCCGCGCAGCATCGGAAAGCTCTCCTCGACCGCATCGAGCACCGACTCCTGTGTGACCGGACCCGCCACCTCGACCTCCACCTCGCGTCCGACACGCGCCAGGGTCCGCAGATGGTGCGGCAGGACGACACGGATCATGCCAGGGTCTGGACCTCCACTGATAGCACCGCCGGCAGGTCGCGCACGATGGGATTCCAGTGGTCTCCGCCGTCAGTCGACGCGTACACCTGGCCTCCGGTGGTGCCGAAGTACACGCCGCACGCATCGAGGTTGTCGACGCACATGGCGTCGCGTAGCACGTTCACGTAGCAATCGCTTTGCGGCAGTCCCTTCGTCAGCGGCTCCCATTCGTTTCCACCGCTGCGGCTGCGATACACGCGCAGCTTTCCTTCGGGCGGATAGTGCTCCGAGTCGCTCTTGATCGGCACGACATAGATCGTATCCGGCTCGTGGGCATGGACATCCATCACAAACCCGAAGTCGGTTGGCAGATTGCCGCTGACCTCCTGCCAGGACTCACCAGCGTCGTCGGTGCGCATCACGTCCCAGTGCTTCTGCATGAACAACACGTCGGGTCGTGAGCGGTGCATGGCGATGCGGTGAACGCAGTGGCCGACCTCGGCATTCGGATCGGGAATGCCCTCGGACTTGAGGCCACGGTTTACGGCCCGCCAGGTCTTGCCGGCGTCGTCGGAGCGGAATGCGCCGGCAGCGGAGATGGCGATGAACATCCGCTCGGGGTTGCTCGGATCCAGGAGGATCGTATGCAAGCACAAGCCACCAGCGCCTGGCTGCCACGACGGGCCTGTACCGTAGCAGCGCACGCCGGTGAGCTCCTGCCACGTCTGGCCACCATCGTTCGAGCGAAACAGGGCGGCATCTTCCGCGCCGGCGTACACCACGTCGGGATCGGTCAACGATGGCTCGAGGTGCCAGACGCGCTTGAACTCCCAGGGACGCGGCGTACCGTCGTACCACATGTGTGTGCCGGTCACGCCGTCATAGGCGAACTGGTTACCAGCAGGCTCCCAGGTCTTGCCAGCGTCGTTGGACCGCTGGATCAACTGGCCGAACCAGGCGGTGTTCTGTGACGCGTACAGTCGATCCGGATCGGCCGGCGATCCCTTGACGTGATAGATCTCCCAGCCACCGAAGTGGGGACCATTGACATCCCACTTCTCGCGCTTTTCGTCGGATGTCAGGACGAAGGCGCCTTTGCGCGTGCCAACCAGTACTCGAACTCCGCTCATCCCTTCACCAGCCCCATCAGGTTGCCATCAGGGTCAGCGAGCATGGCCATCGTGACGATGCCCGGGATCTCAGTCGGAGCCATCACGACTTTGCCACCCCTGGCGACGGCCTGGTCCAGCGTAGCCTGCAGATCGGGCACTTGCGCGTAGACGGTCACGCGCGGAGTGCCTGATGGATCCTGGCCGATGCCGCCTGGCAAGCCGCTCGAGCCCGCGTCGACCAGGCCGTAGTAGCCCATTTCGGCCGCCGGCTCGCCGATCTTCCAGTCGAACAGCTCGGCATAGAACTTCTGCAGCCTGACCGCATCCTTGCCCATGATCTCGAAGTGAACGATTGGACGGCCCATCTGAAACGGTGCACACTCCCTCGCGCCGAGTCGCTCGCCGTCGGTCCGCGCGGCGAGCGCTCAGTTGTTGTAGACAAGCGGGGTTCGTTAAGTCAAGCGTCGTGAGCGTCGGCCGGCGAAGGGCCGGGGATGTGGAACAGCTCCACGAAACGCTCGAACAGGGCGACGTCGCCGGTGATGCGCACGGCGCCGCGCTCGATCGCCTGGCTGGGACGCAGCTCACCCGACATCAGGTCCTTGATGGCCGGCCCGGCTTCGATGACCAGGTCTGCATCGGACACCGCGCCTTCCGCAACCGCAAGCGTGCCGCGCTCGACGCGCAGGTGGAGGACGATGTCGCCGAGATGCAGGACGTAGCTGATCTGCAGGTCGCCCGCCGCCTCGGGCACGAACGACGAGCGAAACGCCATGACCATCGCGTCGGCGGTCATGATCTCGCCAGGCCGCGGCTCGCCGAGCGACTGGGCGCCCCACAAACCGAGGCGAAGGACCACCTCGTCGAGCTGGCTCCCGTAGGCGGTGAGCTCGTAGACGATGGACGCCGCCGGTCGTGGCAGCACGCGGCGGCGAACGATGCCGGCCTGCTCGAGCTCCTTCAATCGGTCGGCCAGGACGTTGGTGGGGATGCGGGGAAGGCCCTGGCGCAGGTCGGTGAAGCGCCTGGCGCCGACGAGGAGGTCGCGAACGATGAGCAGCGACCAGCGTTCGCCGACGAGCTCGAGGGCGCGGGCGAGCCCGCAGAACTGGCCGTAGCTACGAGCTACCACGCTTTTTATTGTAGGCTCCAATTGCTTTTGAGGAGTGGCCAGTTTATTTTCGCAAGTTCGGCTTCGACTGTCCGCCATGACCATCGCGTCGGCGGTCATGATCTCGCCAGGCCGCGGCTCGCCGAGCGACTGGGCGCCCCACAAACCGAGGCGAAGGACCACCTCGTCGAGCTGGCTCCCGTAGGCGGTGAGCTCGTAGACGATGGACGCCGCCGGTCGTGGCAGCACGCGGCGGCGAACGATGCCGGCCTGCTCGAGCTCCTTCAATCGGTCGGCCAGGACGTTGGTGGGGATGCGGGGAAGGCCCTGGCGCAGGTCGGTGAAGCGCCTGGCGCCGACGAGGAGGTCGCGAACGATGAGCAGCGACCAGCGTTCGCCGACGAGCTCGAGGGCGCGGGCGAGCCCGCAGAACTGGCCGTAGCTACGAGCTACCACGCTTTTTATTGTAGGCTCCAATTGCTTTTGAGGAGTGGCCAGTTTATTTTCGCAAGTGCGGCTTCGACTGTCGAAATCGGCGGGCGCCGTTCGTAGTCCTGATGGGCATCAATGGGGTGGCCCAAAATCAGCCTCGAGTCAGAGGAGGACGCGACATGAAGTACCTGTTGCTCATCTGCGGAGACGAGAGCCGCTTGAACAATCAGCCCGAACCCGCGGGCAGCCAGCGCCTGGCGGCCTGGGGCACCTACACCAACGAGCTGGTCGCCACCAACAAGATGCGCGGCGGCGAACGACTGCGGCCGTCGGCGACCGCCACGACGCTGCGCCTCAACGGCGGGCATCAGCTGCTCTCCGACGGGCCGTACGCGGAGACCAAGGAGCAGCTCGGCGGCTTCTTCGTGGTCGAAGCCGAAAACCTCGACGAGGCGGTCACGTTGGCGGGCAAGATGCCGCATCTCCAGGATGGCGGCGCCGTCGAGATCCGCCCGGTCTGGGACATGTAGCCCACTGGTGGACGAGCCGCGGGACGTCCGCTGGGCGATCGATCGCGTGTTCCGCGCCGAGCACGGCCGGGTCATCGCGACGCTGATCGCCAGGTTGCGTGACTTCGACCTGGCCGAGGAGGCGCTGCAGGACGCGTTCGCGGTAGCACTGGAGCGCTGGCCACGCGACGGGATTCCACCGAATCCCGCCGCGTGGCTCATCACCACCGCCAGGCGCAAAGCCATCGACACCTGGCGGCACGAGCGCCTCCGAACGGACAAGTACGCGGCGATCACCCAGGCAGGCGTAGAGAGCATCGAGGACTATGGCGTGGACGTTCACGACGACAGCGGTCCGGTCGACGACCGACTGCGCCTCATCTTCACCTGCTGCCACCCGGCGCTATCCCTCGAGGCTCAGGTTGCGCTGACGCTGCGCACGCTAGGTGGGCTCTCGACCGCGGAGATTGCCAGCGCGTTGCTCGTGCCCGAAGCCACGCTCGGACAACGCCTGTCGAGAGCCAAGCGCAAGATCCGCGACGCGGCTATCCCGTATCAGATCCCAGCAGATCACCTGCTGCCAGAGCGGCTCGACGCCGTGCTGGCGGTGGTCTACCTGATCTTCAACGAAGGCTATTCCGCCACCGCCGGCGACGCGGTCATCCGCCACGAGCTGTCCGCCGAGGCGATTCGCCTCGGTCGCGCGCTGCGCGACTTCATGCCAGACGAGCCTGAGGTGATGGGGCTGCTGGCGCTCATGCTGCTGCACGATGCACGTCGATCGGCGCGTCTCGCAGCGCCCGACGGTGGTGCGGTGCTGCTCGAAGCGCAGGATCGCTCGCTCTGGACACACGAAGCGATCGTCGAGGGCCAGGCGCTGGTCGAGCGAGCCTTGCGTATTGGTCGACCGGGTGCGTATCAGCTGCAGACAGCCATCGCGGCGGTTCATGCAGAGGCGGCGCGAGCTGAGGAGACCGATTGGCCGCAGATCGTCGCCTTGTACGACCTGCTTGCGCGGGCCAATCCGTCACCGGTCGTCGAGCTGAACCGCGCGGTTGCCGTGGCGATGGCCGACGGACTGGACGCCGGCCTGCGGCTCATAGACCGCTCAGAGGTGGCCGAACCTCTGCGAACGTACCGCTGGTTTCACGCCGCGCGCGCCGACCTCCTGCGCAGGCTGGGCCGCTTCTCGGAAGCCGCCGGCGGCTACGCTCGCGCGCTCGAGCTGACCGAAAACGCGGCCGAGCGCGGCTATCTCCAGCGGCGGCTCGCCGAGGTCAGGCGCGAAACGGGCAGCTGATACTCGTATGCCACCCTCACCCCTGCCCTCTCCCAGAGGGAGAGGGAGTTAACGTGGCGGCAGGCTCGCCGGGGCGAACGGCGCGCAGGGTAGTGGTCGACAGCGGCCGCAGGATGCACTTGCAGCGCCACTGATTGCCGATGCAGCGCTTACCCATGGGCGTGCGGGTGTGCTGCATGGCGAGGTGGCCACATGTCGGGCACGGGTGCGGGACTGGATCTTCTGGCCCGAGCGGCATGGCTGTTTCGCCAGAAACAACGCACAATCGTCGTTTGAGGGGACGGCCGAAATTTCTCACCTGAATCCAAGGAACGGCAGAGATAGTGGCGCCATGACACACGCACTGAAGAGCGACACGGGGTCGCGCAACGTAAAGAAATTGGTCCGGCTCGGCCTGGGCGTTGCCGCCGCTGGCGCGATCGTGGCCGCGGGTCTGGCGCCCCGGGTGCTGGCCCAATCGGTTCCTGCCGACGCTATCGCCCAGACCACCGCGCTGACCACGACCATCGGCCAGACCCAGACGCTGACCGTCTCGCAGACGGAGGGCCCGTACTTCAAGACCAATTCGCCCGAGCGGAGCGCGCTGGTCACTGACAGCACGCAGGGCACGCTGCTGACCGTCACCGGTCAGGTGCTGGCCGCGGACGGTACCCCGGTGGCAAATGCGCTGCTCGATTTCTGGCAAGCCGACGCCAGCGGCGCTTACGACAACAGCGGCTACACGTTGCGCGGGCACCAGTACACCGACGAAAACGGCAATTACACGCTCACCACCGTGGTGCCTGGCCTGTATCCCGGCCGCACGCGGCACATCCACGTGAAGGTCCAGGCGCCCGGCGGCCCGACGCTCACCACCCAGCTGTACTTCCCTGGTGAGGCCCGCAATTCGACCGACGGCATCTTTGATCCCAGCCTGGTGCTGAACACGCAGAGCAACACCGATGGAACCGAGAACGCCACGTTCAACTTCGTGGTGCAGACCGCCTGAGCGATGATCTGCTGGCGGTGGATAGCGAGATCGCCGAAGCGCTGATTCGAGAATTCACACGAGTCCAGGCAGCTCCGTTCGTCCCGGAAGTCCAGCTGTATCTGGCAGACAAGCTCGTTCCACTCTGGCAGGCGACCGAGTGGCAGGCGGCGGGGCCTCAAGCCCCGCCGTTTTGGGCGTTCGCCTGGCCCGGCAGCCAGGCCCTCGCGCGCTACCTCATCGAAGCGCCTGAGACGGTTGCCCAGAGACGGGTGCTGGACTTCGGCGCGGGCTGCGGACTGGCGGCGATCGCCGCGGTCATGGCCGATGCCTCGCGGGTAGCGGCGGTCGATGTCGATCCGCTGGCCGTGGTGGCGCAGCGGATGAATGCCCGGTTGAACGGCGTGGCGTTCGAGCATCGCTGTCAGGACCTGGTCGGAGATGACATCTCCGAGGAGGTCGTGCTGGTGGGCGACGTGTGCTACGAGCGCGAGACCACCGAGCGCGTCGTCCCCTGGTTGCGCGATCTCGCGCGTGGCGGGGCCCTGGTGCTGATCGCCGACCCGGGCAGGACGTACGCGCCGGTCGACGGGCTCGAGCTGCTGGCCACCTACGACGTGCCGACCCTGCGCGAGCTGGAGTCGGTCGACCAGAAGCGCACCCGTCTCTGGCGCCTCGATGCGGTAAAGGCGACGTAAAATCGGGCCCATGGCAGGCGTCGCCAGTCGCGTGGAGCGCTTCAGCGGGTTCTCGGACGAGGCGATCCAGTTCTTCCTGGAGCTGCAGGCGGAGCAATCTCGGGCCTGGTTCAAGGCGCATCAGGACGACTTCATGCGGGTCTGCCGACGACCGCTCGAGCTGCTGATGTTCGAGCTGCACGAACGCCTGGTCGACGTGTACCCGACGCTGTCCGAGGTCGAGCCGCACTTCTTCCGCATCCAGCGCGATACGCGCTTCTCGAAGGACAAGGCGCCCTACAAGACCAACGTCGCGGCCGATCTGCCGATCCGCCCGCGGCGCGAGGGAGAGGATCAGCACACCACGCCCGGGCTGTACCTGAGCTTCGGGCTCGACGGCGAGTTCGTCGCCATCGGCGCGTGGCACATGTCGCCCGCGGTGCTCGCGCGATACCGCGGCTTACTCGACGACCGTCGGCGGGGGGCCGAGATCAAGTCGATCGCCGACCGCTTGCAGGGTGAGGGCTGGGAGCTCGGGTCGATGGAGAAGCTCAAGCGCGTCCCGCCGCCGTACCGCCAGGACCACCCGTGCGCGGACTTGCTCAAGCACAAGGGGCTGGCCATGTCGATCCAGCCTCAGGAGGGCATCAGCGCCACCGCCGCCTTCGCGGATTGGGCAGAGTCTCACCTCCGCGCCGCCGCGCCCATGGTTCACTGGATCGATCGGCATCTGGCTCCCTCTCCCTCTGGGAGAGGGCTGGGGTGAGGGGTGCGTATCTTCGCGAACGTTGAAATCTCGTACCCACCCCTCACCCGCTTCTGGCCGGATGCCGGGGTGGAGCCGCGGGGCGCGCGGCGGCACTACCCCAGCCGACTGACTTTGCGCAGTGGCTGGCGATCGCCGTCTTCGTCCTCGGCATCTGGTGGGTGGCGCTGAAAATCCTGCGCGGCTGAGTCGCCCATGAAGACATATCGTCACCCAGCCGCAACATAAACGAAACCGACGCCTTGTGGCGGCGGCATGCGAGGTGCTTACTAGCTCGACAATGACTCTGGCAGAGGTTCGATACCCGCACGTCTCCGCTCGCAATGGCGCGGGCCGGGCTGCCGATGGCCTCCATCCCGTGCCGCGACGCATCCTGGAGGTGCTGCCGCCGGCGCTGGCCTGGGCAGCTCTCACCTCGCCGGGGTGGGCGGCAATCGTCGCGCCCGAGCTGCTCGGCTACTTCCTGGTCGCGTTCGCCGCCTACTGGTTGTGGCGATCATGCGAATTCACCGCCGGTCTGGTGATCGGCCTGGCGCAGCTGCATCTCTCCCAGCGCCGTGACTGGGCAGCCGACGGCAGTCAGCTGCCGGGCTACGAGCGACTCCACCACGTGGTCATCGTCCCCACCTTCAAGGAAAGCGACGAGATCCTCAGCGAGACCCTGACCTGCCTTGCACGGCAGACCGCGCCAGCCGAGCGCATCACCGTGGTCATGGCGTTCGAGGATCGCGATCCGCATGCCCCAGCGCGCGCCGCCCGCCTGTCCCGCCGCTTCGCGCGGCGGTTCGGCCACTGGCTGATCACGACCCATCCTGATTTGCCAGGCGAGGTCAAGGGCAAGTCGTCAAACCTCGCCTGGGCAGCGCGGCGGGTGGCAGAAGAGCTGATCGGCACCGGTGTGCTCGACGCGCGCAACCTGCTAGTCACCGTCTGCGACGCCGACTCGCGCATGGACCGCCAGTACCTGGCTGCGCTCGGGCACCAGGTGCTCTCACATCCCGATGGGCGGCTGCACATCTACCAGCCGGCGATCCTGTTCTACGCCAACTACGCGCGGCTGGCGCTCCCGCTGCGGGCGGTGAGCAGCGTCTTTTCGCTGTACTCGCTGGCGCGGCTCGCAGCGACGCACCGCCTGGTCCCCCAGTCGACCTACTCGTTGTCCTGGTGGGCGGCGCGGCGGGTCGGCTTTTGGGACGTGGACGTCGTACCCGAAGACTCCCACATGTTCTTCAAGGTGTGGCTGCACCTCGGCAAGCGCGTGCGGACGCGGGCGATCCACCTGCCGGTCTACGCCGACGCGGCCGAGGGCGTGGACCTCTGGCGCTCAGCCACCAGCACGTACCAGCAGATCCGCCGCTGGGCCTGGGGCGTGTCCGATGTGCCGTATCTCACGCTGCGGACACTTCGGGCACAGCACATCCCGTGGTACGTGCGTTTCTCGCGGTTGGGCTGGTACATCGAGGAGCACCTGGTGTGGCCGTCGCACTGGTTCCTGCTGACGCTCGGCGGCATGCTGCCGCCCCTGCTGAACCACGCGTACGCGCATTCACCGCTGGGCGTCTGGCAGACCGCGGCGTTCTCGACGCTGCTCGGCCTGTGCTTGCCGTCGCTGGTGCTGGCGATCGCCGCCGACCTGGTGTTAAAGCTTCGATCGGGAGAGGAACGCAACCTGTGGGCGCTGCTTGGCGGATTGCTCGGCTTCGCGCTGCTGCCGTTTACCGGCCTGGCGATGGTCGCGCTGCCGGCGCTTGACGCGCACACGCGGCTGCTGTTCGGTCGGTCACTCGCCTACCAGGTGACCGAGAAGCAGCCACGCCAGGCGTCTTCGGCGCTGCGGACGGGCGCCGCGTCAGCCTGACGCGCGGACGGCTGCCAGCTCAGGCAGCGCATTCGAACGGGCGATCGAGGCGTAGACGCGGGCACTCGGGCGAAGCTGGCGCTCGCGGGTGGCCAGCCCGAACCGCTGGGTAAAGCCTTCGGCCCACTCGAAGTTGTCAAGCAGGGTCCAGTGCATGTAGCCGCGCACGTCGACTCCGTCCGAGATGGCGCGGTGCACCTCACGCAGGTGATCGACGATGTACGCCGCGCGTTGATCGTCGTCCGCATCAGCAATCCCGTTCTCGGTAATCACGACGGGCTTGCCGAACCTGCCTACCTGCCGCAGCACGCTGTAGAGCCCGGCAGGATAGATCTCCCAACCGAAGTCGGTGCGCTTGTCTGAGCCGAGCGGGCGCGTCGGCCATGGCCAACCCACGAAGGTACGGCTGTAATAGTTCACGCCGATCCAATCCAGGCTGGTAAGACTGCGACGCAGGATCCTGCCCTGCCACAGCCAGTCGACCAGCCGCGCCAGCGCCTGATCGATTGGACTCCACCAGCGCGCGGCCTGCGCCGGCCAGATCGCGAACGCCATGCTGACGAGCGCGTCGCTTCGCTCGGCCTGCAGCACTCGGCGGGCGAGCACGTGGCCGCGGGCGGCGTGCCGCAGCAGCCTGACGTAACCGCGCAGGTTCCACGGCTGGTGGGGTGGCCAGCTGCCCTCGATGCAGGCCTTGAAGGCGAGGATGCTCGGCTCGTTGATGGAGATCCACCAACGCACGAGATCGGACGTGGCCCGTGCGACGCGCTCGACGTACTGCGCAAAGCGCGGCATCACGTCTGGGCTGCTCCAGCTGCCGCGGTCGGCGAGCCAGCGTGGGCTGGTGAAGTGGTGCAGGGTCAGCATGGGCTCGATGCCCGCCTGCTTCATCGCTTCGAGCTGACGCCGGTAGGTGTCGAGCGCCGACTGATCGAAGCGCCCGGGCTCGGGCTCTATGCGCGCCCATTCGACCGATAACCGATAGGCGTTAAGCCCCAGCTCGCGGAGGAGGCCAATGTCGTCAGGCCACTGGTTCCAGGAGTCGCACGCCATGCCCGAGGCGTGGGGCAACAGGCCCGCCTGTTCTGCGCGCCACCAGTCGGACGCGAGATTATTGCCCTCGATCTGGTGCGCGGCTGTCGCGGCGCCCCACAGGAACCCGTCGGGGAAACGCATCACCCGCAAATTTCAACACAGTTTGCAACGCGGTTGGTATATCGGGGTTCTTTTGTTTCTCGGGCCGACGTGGCATAACACCGCACCGCTTTCAGCGTCCCGCACACATGCCGCCCAACCCTGGTCGCCTCCACCTCACTGCCCGTTTCGGGTCAAATATGGGCCTGCTTGCGGTACTTGCGGCAGTGTTCGCGTTCAATCTCGGCTCAGCGGCCTGGTCGGCCGTCGTAGCAGGGCGCCTGACACAAGAGGGCGCTGGCACGACGGTGCTGGGGGTGCTGTACGCGATCTGTGAAATCAGCCGGCTGCCCGCCGCGATCTTGCTGCCGGCGGCCACCCTGCGCCACGGCGCGCGACGCGTGACCCAGGCAGGCCTGGTGCTCTTGCTGCTGGTGCCGCTCGTCGCGCTCACCGGGCTCGAAAACCGCCAGGTGATGATGATCTTCATCCTGTCGGCACTACCAGCGATGGCCGTTTACGTAGGAATGCCGGCGCTGGTCATCGGAGCGTCTCGCGAGGGTCGCGACGGCTGGTCGCTGGCCTGGCTAGGTCTTGCCGGCGGCGCTGGCGGTGCGCTGGGCCCCTCGATCGGCGGCGTGATCGCTGACGGGTATGGACTGCTGCCGGTGCTGCTGCTCTTCGCGGCTGGCAGCGCGGCGATGCTGCCGGTGGCCACGTTCGGCGCCTTGCCGCCACGCACGACGTGGCCAGGCTGGACCGCGCTCACCTCGCGTGGGCTGCCCTGGCAAGCGCTGATGGCGCTCGGATTGGCCAGTGCCGCCGATGCCGGGCGCGCTGCCCTGGTGCCGGGTGCGCTCTTGCATCACGGTGAGCCACTGGCTGGGGCTGGCATGCTCTTGACGGCCGGCGCCGCGGTCGCAGGAATCGGCTTCCTGGTGTTTGGTCGGCTCGCCGATCAGCAGTCGGCCAGCCGGGTCGTTGGCTGGGGCGTGCTGGTGCTGGTGGCCGGCAGCTTTGCGTCGGCGCTGGCGGTTGGCTGGGCGCCGGCATTCGTGGTGGCATCGTCCACATTGGGAATGGGCGCCAGCGGGACGCGCCTTGGCGCCGAACTGGCGTTGATCGGCTGGCTCGGACGGGACCGGACGGCGGTCGCCGCGGCGCTGGGTGAAACGACCGTGCTTGGTGGGCGAGCGCTCGGCGCGCCGGCGGCTGGCAGTCTCGGCGACGCGTTTGGTGGCGCCTACGCTTTCGGCGCGATGGGCATGGCGGCGCTGATGGCCGCGGGTGTGCTGATGGCGCTGGCCGCGCTGCGACTTCGAACCGCGCAAGCGACGACACGCTCCAGCTAGACCGGCTGCGACAAACGCCTCTCCCTCTGGCAAAGGCCTCGCGAAGCGGGGGTGAGGGGCGCGCATCTTCGCGAAACGCTTGATCTCGGTACGCACCCCTCAACCCCGCCCTCTCCCAGAGGGAGAGGGAGTTCTTTCCTTTACTGGCGCACGGCATCGACGCGGCCTTAATCTCGCGGGACAGTGTCGTCTGGCGCGTCGCGGCTGGGAGCATTTGCGCTGCTGCTGGTGTCGGTTGGATGCAGCGCCGCGCCGGCGACTCCGCTGGCTCAATCGACCAGCCCCGCGCTGGTTGTGACGGAAGCCGAGCAGCCGACGCCCGTGCCGAGCCCTCCTGTACCGACGCCAGTGGTCGAACCGACGCCAGCGCCGACGGCCATGGTCAGCGCGGTCGAGGACGTACAGGAGCTCACGCCGACGCCCGCGGCACAA
>VBGG01000613.1 GCA_005883405.1 Chloroflexota bacterium
TCAACGAGGGCCGCGACCTTTCGGCCGAGTACCGCGAACGCATGGACATTGCCCGGGGCCCAGTCCGCGTGCTGATCGCGGCCCAGCAGCGCCACGGCGACGACGTGTTGCTGCCGCTGTACACGGCCCTTGGCATGCGCTTCCACCTGGAACATGCGCCGATCGAGCGCGCCACGGTTGAAGCCGCGCTCGCTGACTGTGAGCTGCCTGCTGACCTCGCCGAGGCGATGACCTCAACTGACTACGACACCCCTGCTCCAGGCGAGCCATGAGGACGACATTCAGCGCGCCGGACTCGAGGTCGGTACGCCGATCATCAGCGTCAACGGGGCGTCCTTCGGCCCCGTGGTGACGCCAATGCCAAAGGGTGAAGCGGCCGCCCGACTGTGGGACGGCGTGGTGCTCGTGACAGGTACCGACGGATTCTTCGAGCTCAAACGGACCCGCGATCGGCGCCCGGAGTTCGCGGGCCAGTAGCCCGCGATTCCATACGTCGGGCTGGTATCGTGGACGGCTGATCCAGACCGACAGGCCCCAAACTCCAGGTGTTTTTGCCGGTTGCGGTTCACGCCTGATACATTCTGCGGCTGGCCTCAAAGCTAGGCGGCTTCTCGGACAACGGCACATGTGATGGTCTGTCGTTCCCGCCGTAAATCCCGCAATCTTGGAGTGAGCGCCACACCGCGCGTGACCTGCGCCAGTGGACTGTCGGGCAGTGTACGCTACTGCCTACACCTGGCATGGATGAGCTGTCGCCGCTGGCAGAGCAGATCGCCCAACTCCTGATTGCCCACAATCAGACCATCGCCGTCGCGGAGTCGAGCGCTGGTGGTCTTATTTCCGCCGCGCTGCTGTCGGTGCCTGGCGCGAGCGCGTATTTCATCGGTGGCACGGTGGTGTACACGCGGACGTCGAGAACCGCCCTGCTCGACATCCCCGAAGCAGCCCTGGAAGGTATCCGACCGTCGACAGAGGCGTACGCGCTGCTACTGGCCCGATCGGTGCGGGACCGGCTCGGTACCTCCTGGGCGATCGGCGAGACCGGCGCAACCGGCCCCACCGGCAACCGCTACGGGGACCCACCCGGCCACGCATGCCTCGCCGTATGCGGCCCATCGGAGACGTCCATGGCCAGCCGGACCCTCGAAACGGGAGACCCCGATCGGACACACAACATGCAAGCATTCGCTGTTGCCGCCCTGAGCCTCTGTCTGGAAGTCGCGCGGCGCGCCGACTAGCGCGTCGAAGCGATCAGCGCCAGGCATATCTCGGAGCTGCTTGTCGGCGCCGCGCGATACAGTGGCTCGTGTATGTACGACCTTGTGTTGCGCGGTGGGACGGTTATCGATCCGTCACAGGGGCTGCGGGGTCAGTTGGACGTGGCAGTGGAGGGTGGACACATTGCGGAGGTGACGGCGGAGATCGATACGACTGGCGCGAAGCGGGTGATCGATATTTCGGGCAGGACCGTGACGCCTGGCCTGATCGATTTGCATGCGCATGTGTTCGAGGGTGTGAACGAAGCCGGCGTGCAGCCGGACCTCGCGGGAGTGCGCGCAGGGGTGACCACCATCGTGGACGCCGGGAGCTCGGGTGCGGCGACATTCGCGGCGTTTCCGCGCCACATCCTGCCGCACAATGCAACCGAGGTTTTGCCGTTTCTGCATATCTGTCAGACGGGATTGGCGACGAATCCGGACATTATCGCAGCGGCGAGCATCGACCTGGATGCGACCTTACGAGTCGTCGCCGAGCACAAAGGCCTCATTCGCGGGATCAAGGCGCGTATGGTGTCGCCGGCCCTGGACATCCTGGGCATGGAGATGCCGAGACTCGCGAAGCGCGCCGCGCGCGAGAGTCATCTGCCGCTGATGGTCCACATCGGCGACACACAAAAACGCTACCGCTCGGACGTCATCCGCGAGCTTTTGCCGATGCTCGAACCTGGGGACATCGTCACGCACCTCTTCACCGCTAACCCCGGCGGCGTGGTGGATGGCGGCGGTAGGCTGGTACCGGAGGCGCGCGAGCTGATCGACCGAGGAGTGTGGCTCGATGCCGCGCACGGGCGGCTCAACTTCGGCTTCGACGTCGCACGCAGAGTGCTGGACCAGGGCCTTGTGCCACACTGCATCAGCACTGACCTCACGGTGCCGGGGCGACGCGCCACCGTGCATAGCCTGGTCGAGATGATGGGCCGCTTCCTTGGCCTTGGCTTCACACTGGACCAGGTGATCGGGATGTGCACGGTAAATCCGGCGCGCGTGCTTGGCGAACAGGAGCGGCTCGGAAGTCTGGCGGTGGGACGCCAGGCGGACATTTCTGTGCTCGACGTGCGCCAGGGTGATTGGGTGGTGTACGACACCGTGGGCGAGGGCATGCGGATCAGTCAGGCGCTCGTGCCAGTACTCACCGTCAAGCGCGGACAGGTGTTCGAGGCGGAGTGGGGGCCGCATGCATGGGGGTGGGAGCCGGCAGGGTATTTGGCCCCGTAGCCACCACCGCCGCCTGACGCACCGCGCTCACGTAGGCATGAGCACGCCGAACAGTCAAGCGCTGGCGAGTATTGGCAGTGAGGGAAAGATCACTGGCAGTGGCATGGCCTGGCCAAGCATGTCCCCGGTGGGGACAAACCAGCCGAGGTGCGAATCGGCGCTCACCGGCCGATTGTCGCCGAGCACGAAGTACTCCCCGCCCGGCACGCGGACGGGCCCGCCATCCAGCGGGTAGGTGAAGCCACCCCGCATCAACCGCCGAAAAGCCGACAAGAAGCCGGTTATCGCCGCGCTCGTGCCCAAGGGCACCGAAGTGCTTCGCGTCGACGAGGTCGAATCTGTGCCCGGTCCAGGGCGCGCGAGGCGAGAGCCTGTAGGATCGTGCTGATTGCGGACCTCGTCGAGGCGAGATCCGCAATCAACGGCGATGTGACTATTGACCGATGGCCGCGGCGGCGGGGGCCGACGGATTCGGCTGGATGGCGATCTTGCGTGGCGCATTGCCAACCGCGATGGTTGCCGTCACTGTCTGGCTACCAAGATCCACGACCGACAGGTCATTGGACTGCTCGTTGGTGACGTAAGCGGTGCTGCTGTCAGCCGAGGTGGCTGTCCAGTGCGGCATGGTACCGACTTTGACCGTGCCCACGGTGGTGTACGCCTCGGGATCGACGAGGTCCAGCTCGCCCGGGCCCTGGGCGACGACGAGGCCCAGGTTGCCGTCCGGCGTGAACGACGGCAGGTGCGGTGAGGCTCCCACGGCAACCTGGTCGACGATCTGGTTGGTGGCGAGGTCCAGCACCTGGACGGCGTCTGCGCCGGCCTCGGTGAAGAACAGCTCGTGTCCGTCGGGGCTGACGTTCAGCGCCCGCGGCGTTTTGTCCAGCGCCATCATTCCCACCAGCGTGCCGTTGCCCAGGTTCACGGTCGCCAGCGCGGGCGCGTTCTGACCCTGAGAGCCGACGTAGGCGGTCTTGCCATCTGGCGTGATGGCAATATTGTGGGGGTTGGCAACGCCCACCTTCCAGAGGATCTGGTTGGTGGCGGTATCGATCGCAGAGACCTGGTTGGTGCCGAAGCCGGCCACCAGCACCATGCTGCCGTCGGGAGTGATAGCCAGGCCGTGCGGCGTCTGGCCCACCTCGATGCTGTTGGTGACGCTGTCGCTGTTGGTATCAATGACGCTTACCGTCGAGGCTCCATCACTGCTGACGTACACCCAGCGACCGTCTGGGGTGACGACAATGCCGTGTGGACCCGTGGGTAACGGGATCGTCGAGAGGATCTGGTTGGATCCGGTGTCGAACACCGCGACGGCGTTGTCCTTGAACAATCCCACGTACGCTTTGGGAGCCGGAGCCGACTGCGCGGCGGCCACCGGGCTGTACGCGAGCGCATATGCGCTGCTGCCAGCGAGCAGCAAGGCGGTCATGGTGGCGAGGCGCCATCCGCGAGCGAAGAGAGAATGCAGCATGAGTGTGAATGCTCCTTGTTGGAGGGAAAAGTTGGATGAGGAGAAGAGCGATCCGTCTCGAGCCGGAACACATTTGTCCATCACGGATAAATACCCCGCGGGAGTAGACGTGGATTGCGATTCAGTCCCGGCTCGTCGGATCGAATCGTGGAGGAGTCGCCGCTCGGTGGGTGACCCAACCCCAGCCGAACATGCCGCCGCCGACCACAATCGGCCTCGCCAGACCTTGCTGCACGGTGAAATCGTGCAGGATTTCGCCACTATTCTGGAACGTCACCTGTAGCGGTTGACCAGCCTTCAGGGTGATGGTGGACGGGTTGAAACGGAAGTCATCGGTTCCGGTGAGCGTGATCTGCTCAGGGGGTAGCCCCGCGCCAGCCGCGGGTGCGGGCGCGGGCGCGCAGGCGGAGGCAAGCAGAAACACAACCGGTGCGATGACGAGCAGCGTATGGCGCATGGCCGGCGACTCCAGGTGATAGGAAGATGTACACGGAGCAGGCAGTCTCCTGCGGGACTCGGCTGCTAATACACCTTCGCGGCCGCACCGGATTTGCGGACTCCATCCGCTGCTGAAACCCAGGACCAGGCTCAGGGTGCCGAGGCCATGCTAGCGACGTCTCGCTCGACGGCATGAGCGGCCGACCGTTCTTCGTGGATGCGGCGCAAGTACTCGCCGATCATCAGCGCGGCCGTGGCGCCCTCGCCGGCCGCGCTGACGAGCTGTTTCGTGGGTGCTCGCCAAAGAACTTCTTGGCGCGTTTGCAGTCCTGGCACCAGTTCGTGCCGTACATCTTGATGGTGGT
>VBGG01000131.1 GCA_005883405.1 Chloroflexota bacterium
CTCGCATCCAGCGACGGTAGCCTGGCCAGCCCAGGTCGACGCTGGCCGCGCCGGCGTTAAGGCGACGGTAGCTCGACCGTGGCGTCGCGGGCCATCAGTCGCGACAGGATCTCGCGCACGGGCGCGCCGTGGTTGATTACCTGGTCGACCTGCATGCAGACTGGCAGGTCCACATCGTACCGCCGTCCCAGCTCGACGGCGGCGAGCGTGGCGGGAATACCCTCGATGACCTTCGGAGTGCTGGCGACGATTTCGGCAGACGTCCGACCGCGACCGATCTGTTCACCCGCCCAGCGGTTGCGGCTATGGCTGCTGGTGCAGGTTACGACCACGTCGCCCAGGCCGGCCAGACCAGCAACGCTGCGCGCGTCGCCACCGGCGGCCTGGACGAGTCGACCGATCTCGACCAGTGAGCGGGTGATCAACGCCGCGCGCGAGTTGTCGCCGTAGCCCAGGCCATCCGAAGCCCCGGTCGCCAGCGCGATGACGTTCTTGAGCGCACCACACAACTCGACGCCCACGATGTCGCTGGAGGTGTACACGCGGAACGTCGGGCCGTGGAGCAAGTCGCGAAATACCTGGGCCACCGACGCGTCCAAGCAGGCCACTACCGCTGCCGTTGGCAGGCCACGCCCAACTTCCTCGGCGTGCGTCGGCCCTGACAGCGCCGCCACACGCGATGGATCGCGACCAAGCTCCTGGGCGATCACTTCGGAGAGTCGGCTCAGTGACGGGTACTCCAGCCCCTTGGACGCGTGCATCACCGGAACCTCGTCGTCCAGGAAGGGCGCGACCTGACGCGCGGTCTCTCGGGCCGCACGAGAGATCGGTGCGAGGATGACTGCTTCGGCGCCGGCGAGCGCATCTGCAAGCGATGACGTCGCGTGGACTCCAGACGGCACCTCGACCCCTGGCAGATAGATGGCGTTCTCGCGGCGGACCGCGATCTCGTGGGCAAGCGGCGCGCGGCGGCACCACAGCCGCACCTCGTATCCGGCAGTTCCCAGCAGCGCGGCCAGAGCCGTCCCCCACCCGCCGGCATTGACGACCGCGAGGCGCCCGGACATGGCCTACCTATAATGTAGGGCGCTGTGAGCGTGCAGCCTGCTCAGCATCGGGTGTAATCCGATGAAGCTGGGCTTGCAGATCTCGCGATTCCGCTGGCCCGGCGGCCCGCTCCAGACAGCCGAGACGCTGGCTTCGGTGGCTCGCGCGGCCGATGACGCCGGCTTCGCTTCCATCTGGCTGATGGACCATTTGTTCCAGATCAGCTCGATCGGCAAGGCCGAGGAGCCCATGCCACGGCTCGGCACGCTGGTGAGCGGAGTCCATTTCCGCCATCCTGGTGTGCTCATCAAGCAGGTCACCGCGCTGGACGTGCTCTCGCAAGGCCGCGCCTGGCTCGGCATCGGCGCGGGCTGGTACGAACGCGAGGCGAAGGGCCTCGGCATACCTTTCCCGCCGCTCAGGCAGCGCTTCGAACGGCTGGAAGAGACTCTCGAGATCGCGCACCACATGTTCCGCGGCGACACGGAGCCGTTCTACGGCAAGCATTTTCAGCTGGCGGAGCCGCTGAATTCGCCCGCGCCGATCTCTCAGCCGCGCCCGCCGATCCTGATCGGCGGCGGAGGCGAGCGGAAGACGCTGCGACTGGTGGCGCGGTACGCGGACGCGTGCAACCTGTTCACGCGCTACCCCAGGCGCGACCTGGCACGCAAACTCGACAAGTTGCGCGGCTACTGCGACGAGGCGGGGCGGTCGTTCGACGAGATCGACCGCACGGCCCTCGGCCAGTGGGACCCGGTCCGCAAGTCGCCGCAGGAGATCCTCGACCAGTTGGGCGATCTCCACGAACTTGGATTCACCACTGCCATCGCGTCGCTGCGCGACGTCGAGACACTCAAGCCAATCGAAATCATCGCGCGCGACGTCCTGCCACACGCCGCGGCGCTCCAGCAGGGCTGACGGGGTCGCTACACTGCATCTTCGGTGCGGCGACCGCGAGGCCAGACCTGTGCATCACTCGGTCTGGGACTGGCGGCGCTGTTGCTGTTCGCCGGGCCGGCGATTTCGGCTGAGGCGCCGAACCTGGCGTACGCCAAAGCCGTCGGCTGGCACGTCGACAGCATGCCCGAACTGGCATCGATGGAGCCGACCATCCACGCCGTCCTGGACCGCGTTCACGTGGCATTCTCGGGTGTGGATGGCCAGCCGGTCGATGGCTTCTTCCCCGGTCCGACCTACTCGTACGACAAGCTCCCAGGCTGGGCGCCGTTCCGCCTCTACGGCCGCGACACGGCCACCGACCTGCCGATGGCGCGCTACTACTACGGCACGCCCGCGCTGCGCAGCGCCATCGAGGAGTTCCTGCGGGAGCAGTACGCCGACGGATCGATCTCCGCCACCGTCGCCCCGGATTACAAAGTCGATAAGGCGACCGTCGTCTCGGACGAAGAGACCAGCGTCATCGTCGGCGCCGCCGAGGCATTTGATGCGATGCCTGACCCGGCCTGGCTCAACCAGCCGCTCCGAGGCCAGACGGCCATCGAACGGTTGAACCGCGCGATGGACTGGGTTCTCGCCAACCGGCGCGACGCCAGCACCGCCCTGATCAAGCGTGCCCACACCACGGATTGGGGCGACATCAAGTGGGAGCCGAACGCCGATCCGTCCCACATGCAGCCGGGCGATCAGTGGACGGTGTCGATTTACGACCAGGCGATCGCGTACGCGGCGCTACGCGGCCTTGTGCGCATGAACGCCGCCGCCGGCCGAGACGCGGACCGCGCCAGATGGGAAGCACAGGCGGCCGACCTGCGCGCCGCGACCGATGCCACCTTATGGCAGGACGATGCCGACCACGGCTTCTACCGCATCCACCGCCATCTCGCCCCGGACCACGTGCGCCACGACGTCGACGAATCAGGCGTGGTGGCCATCGGTAACGCCGCGGCGATCTTCTACGGCCTGGCCGACGCGGACAAAGTTCCGCGCATTCTGGCAGCGCTCGAACGAGCCCGCGTGGATGCCGGCGCGGGGAAGCCGGGGCTGTCGCTCGACCCAGCCTATCCGGCGTGGTTCCAGGTGCAGATGGACCAGCGCATGTACCAGAACGGCGCGCTCTGGGACTGGTGGGCGGGCCGACAGATCAGCGCGGAGTTCTGGAGCGGCTTCTGGCACATCGCTCGCGACCACCTGCTCATGGTGGCGCGCGACTGGGCCAGCCACCCCGGCCAGGTGCGCGAGTGGGAGAGTCCATGGCTCGCTCGGACAGGCGCCGACCAGGCCTACGCCGGCGCCGCCGCGGTCGTGGGTCAGTCGGTGGTCGACGGGTTGTTCGGGGTGCAGATCGTCGGTCGTGAGGTGGGGCTCATGCCGCGGCTGGACGATGCCAGCGGTGGCGTACGCGTGTACGAACCAGCCACCGATATCTACGTGGCGTACGAGTACCAGGCGGCCGAGCGCGGCGAAGCGCTGCAGTATGGCTCGAACAGTCCCACGGCGCTCAGCATCCGCCTGCCAGTACGCTGGCCAGGGGACACGCGCGCCCGCCTGGATGGCAAGGACTGGCTGCCCATCACGTACCAACGGACGGGTGAGATGCTTGTGGGTACGGTGATCGTGCCCAGCGGCAGCCATCTGGTCACGTTCTTTGAGGTAGCGTCGGGGCGCGCGAAGTTCTAAGCGTTCGCGCGTTCGCGCGTTCGCGCGTTCAACTATTCGCGGCTGAGGGGCGCGAAGGCGGTGTCGAGCTTTTTGATGCCTACGCTGCCGGCGAAGTTGACGTCGACGATCTCGCTCGTCGCGTCGGCGCGGACGCCGACCACGATGCCGACGCCGAACGTTGGATGGCGCACCTTGTCGCCCGTGCGGTAGGTCGGCTCCACGTCGCTGGCTGGGCGCGCCGTGTGGGGTCCAGCCATGCGCGTCTCGGCTTTGAGCGGCTGGAACGCGCGCGCGGCGAGCTCGCGGGCCTGCTCGCGCGTCAGCTGTGGCCGTTCCTGGCGCTGTGAAGACCAGGCTGGTAGAGCGCCGCTCCGTCCCGCACCCGGCGCATGCGTCACCATCGCCAGGCCCTGCGGCACGTTCGCCAGAAAGCGCGAGGGTGTACCAACTGACGAGGAGCCGTACATCGTGCGCCGAAACGCGCGCACCAGATACAGGCCACGCATCGCGCGGGTGATCCCAACATAGAACAATCGCCGTTCCTCTTCGAGCTGACGTGGATCGTCGATTGACCGCTGGTGCGGCAGCACGCCTTCTTCGATCCCGATGAGGAACACGTACGGGAACTCCAACCCTTTGGCGGCGTGCAGCGTGATCAGCGTGACCGCATCGGCGGCATGGCCGCTCTCGTCGAGCTGATCCACGTCCTGGACCAGCGAGACGTCTTCGAGGAATGCGGCCAGCGCGTTCTCGGGCGCCAGCTGGTCGTAGCTCTGGGCCTTGCTGCGAAGCTCCTGGACGTTCGCCAGGCGCTCCTCGCCCTCGTCGGTACCGTCTTGAAGCGATTGCGCGTACCCGCTGCGCTCCAGGACCGCATCGATTATGTCGAGCACGTTCACCTCGGCCACGCTGGCGCGGATGGGCTCGACAATGTCGGCGAACGCGCCGAACAGCTCGCGAGCGCGCACGGTGAACGGCGCCTGCGCCGCGAGTGGATCGCTCGAGCCGTCGAATCTGAGCGCCGCCACGCGCGTGATGGCCTCATAGGGCGAGATACCCTCGGCGGCGGACCAGCGCATCAGCTCCTGGACCGTCTTTTGACCGATGCCCCGCGGCGGCAGATTGATGATCCGTTGAAGACTGACTGTATCGAACGGATTGTGAATCAGGCGCAGATACGCCAGGACGTCCTTGATCTCTTTGCGCTCGTAAAACCGAATGCCGCCGATCAGACGGTACGCCAACCCCGCCTTGACAAACGCATCTTCGATAGTACGTGATTGTGCGTTGGTGCGGTACAGAATGCCAAACGCATTGAGCGGCACATGCTGTGATTTGTGCAAACGCTCGATCTCGCGGAGCACGTACAGCGCTTCATCCTGCTCGTTATAGGCTTCGTGGACGGTTACGGGGACGCCCTTGTCGTTATGTGTCCATAGCGTCTTTTCTTTGCGTAGCTTGTTGGGAGCGATGACCGCTCGCGCCACCTCGAGAATCGTGCTGGTCGAGCGATAGTTCTGCTCGAGCACGACTACTTTCAGATCAGGAAAGTCATTCTCGAAGTTGAGGATGTTGCGGATATCTGCTGATCGCCAGGAATAGATCGATTGGTCTTCATCACCCACGACGCACAGGTTGCGACTCTCTTTTGTGAGGAGCTTGACGATCTCGTACTGGGCGATGTTCGTGTCCTGAAACTCGTCGACCATGACGTAGCGGTATCTCTTCTGGTATCGGCTGAGCACGTCTGGTACTTCGCGGAATAACTGGACGGTCACCGTCAGCAGGTCGTCGAAGTCGAGGGCACGATTGCGTTGCAGGAGGTCGTTATAGCGCCCGTAGACTCGGGCGATGGTCTCTTCCCATGGTCCTCTGGCAGCGCTGGCGTAGGTTTCGGCGTTGATCACCTCGCTCTTGGCGTGGGAAATTGCGCTGAGCACTGCGCGCGGAGAGGTGCGCTTTTCGTCGATCTCGAGGTCTTTGAGGATCTGTTTGATCAGATCGATCTGATCGCCGTCGTCGTAGATGGCGAAGCCGGGATCGCGGCCCAGGTGCTGGATGTCGCGGCGAAGCCAGCGTGCGCAGAGCGAGTGGAACGTGCCCACCGAGAGGCCTCTGGCCAGGTCGCCACCAACCAGGGAATCGAGTCGCTCGCGCAGCTCGCGGGCAGCCTTGTTGGTGAACGTCACCGCCAGGAGGTGGTAGGGATACACGTCCTGGACCTGAAGGAGGTACGCCACGCGGTGCACGATTACCCTCGTCTTGCCCGAGCCGGGCCCAGCCAGGATCAG
>VBGG01000614.1 GCA_005883405.1 Chloroflexota bacterium
CTGTGATCGATGCGATCCGACGATCCCGCCATCCAGCAGGCGAGTTCATTGCGCGACACTTCCTCCCGTGAGCGACAACGCTGGCATGTGACTGTCTTTATGCGTCGCAGTGAGCCGTTATCCGTGCAACGTGCCTACGTTGCTGACCAGTACAGTGACGCTGACAAGCTGCGCATCCGCATCGAGACTCATCGGCTGTACAGCCAGGGCACCGAGTCTCTGACCGGCGACATCCTTGACGCACTGGCGCTGGCGCCAGGGTTATCGCTGCTCGATGTGGGCTGCGGCTCAGGCAAGTGGCATGCGCGTCTGGCAGCTCGCGGGGTCGTCACGGTCGGCCTGGACCTCATGCCTGGCATGCTCCAGGCGGCGCGGGGTGCTGGGGCCGGTCTCGAGCCGCGACCACAGCTGATCTGCGCCGATGCCCAGGCAATGCCGTTCCAAGCGGCCACGTTCGATCGCGTGTTGTGCTCGGGCGTGCTCTATCACGTGGCTGATTGTCGCAGGGCCCTTGCGGAGATGCGCCGAGTACTGCGACCAGGTGGACTGGCGGTGATCTCGACCAACGGCGCCGATACTATGGCGCGTCTGAACGAACTGCACGCTGACGCGGCCCGCGCGCTCGGGTACACGCCGATGCGCATCTCCGGCGAGCGAGGCCATTTCTCGATGGGCGACCTCGCACTGGTCCAGAGTGTCTTTTCATCCGCGGAGCGGTACCTGCTAGAAGGCGCACTGGTCTTTGCGGAAGCGGACCCTGCCGTGCAGTTCTACGCGACCAATCGCATCGATGGCATTGAGAATCGCCCGCCCGACAAGCGGCATCGTGCGGAGCTCGTCCCGCTGGTTCGCAAACGGATCGAGGCGATCATCGAGCGAGAAGGGGAATTTCGCGTCCCCAAATCCGTCGGCTGGTTTGTGGCTCACGCGTAAGACGCATCAAGTAAATTCAATCACTCTGAAGCTTCATGCACCGGAGTTGGGCCGAGCAGAATGCGCGTCGCGCAATGATGGCTGGGTCGGAGTCGGAGCAGCTGCGCCTCGCGGCGTTGCTTGTCCGCGATTTCGGAAGTGCGGGCCAGTGTCTCAGATTTCAGAGAACGGATAGTTGGTCGTGCATGGGAGCTACTCGAGCCGATAGACGCGGCCTTTGAACAAGGCGAAATTGATCAGGCCGAGGTCCGCTACTATACGGGTCGCGTTGCCCGTACGAGCAGAAACATCGGTCGCCGGAGGTGCTCGCGCTCGTATGGACGGCGCTCGAGCCGCTCGGGGCTGGGCGCCGGCTCAATGACGCGCTCGACGCGTAAGCCGGACTCGAGCTGCCCGTCCAGCAGGGTCGAAAGGGTGCGGTGGTATTTGCGTACACCCTCCACAAACCAGCGCTCCTCGCGCGGACCTTCATGAAAATAGTTGTCAATCTGCCAGCCGGCGGGTTGGCCGTGGTCGTCCCGCACCCAACCTTCGCCGGGCAGGCGAGCGGTATAGATGGGATGCTCGGTGGAGTACACCAGCACTCCGCCCGGCGTGAGCCACTCAGCGATGTTGGGCACCAAGCCGCGGTAGTCCGGTACGTAGTGCAACGCGAGCGAGCTGATAATCAGATCGAAGCTTCCAGGGCCGAAGCGGACTTGTTCGATAGCTTCGCGCCGATAGCTCACGCGCGGATGATTCCGTTCCCTGCGAGCCAGGTCGAGCATCGTGCGAGAGATGTCGATCGCGATGAGGTTCGCGGCGCCGGCCTGGGCCAACTGGAAGCTCAGCTGACCGGCGCCGCAGCCGAGGTCCAGCACTCGCCGAACCGCTCCATCTGCGAGTAGCCGGCAAAGAATTCAGCCTCGTCGTATATGTTCTGGGGGTCACTCAAGCGCGGCTATCTCCCAACCATGCCCGTGCTGCAGGTGCGGTTGCATTCTCGCATGTGCGGCCAAGCAGCCGCGGCCTGTGGCTCCCTTCCGGTGGGCAATCCTGGAGCGCGTCGATAGCGCTCGATGCGGTCGTACCGCGGCGCCGCCTGAGCTGTCGGGAACAGAAATGCGTCTTCGCGGACGAATCGCTCAGCAGTAGGAAACACCTCCCGAACCAGGTCCACGGTGGCGCATAGTCGGCGCTGTGTAGTCCAGCTCCATGCAGCTCACGCGTGGATCTCGCGAACTCCGGGTGTCTCAGGAAAAGCTTCCTGCGAGCTGCAGCCGCCAGGCTTAGACCAGGGTGGCCACTTGTTCGCCCAGTTGCTGACCGATGATCCGACAGTGTACGCGCTGGAGTCGCACGTGCGTCGCTGACGGCTCATATAATCGATGGTATGGGCGGTCCTCAGCCGCTGCCTCGATTTGCACCCAAGGTTCCGGCCGGTTGGATCGTCCAGCTGTATCGCCGCGACGCTCTCGGCATTCAGGACTGGGAGCTGTTGGACAAAGTAGGCGCTCGGCTTTATGTGCGCTGCCTGGAGGTGCTCGCCGTAAGCGATTCGCTCGTCCGTTGCCCGCAATGTGGCACGGAGTTCGAGGTTCCGTGGATTGGCCAGCCGGCGGACCGCGTCGCGAGCTGCCCGAGCTGCAACTGGAGCATCAGCGCTGGTGTGTACCACGCCCGCTTCGAACATCAGGACCTGTTGGGCGGCAACGCTCGCGGCGCATTCACCACCTTCGTGGAGGAGTATCCGCGGGCGCGGTCATATGCAGAGCGCATGCTGATTGTGGACCGACTGGTCCACGCGGTGCACGTGTCAGGCAACACGGTGGTTCGCAACCTGATCGAGGGACACCCGCGCCATGTGCTCGCAATTCTGGACGGACTCGCGGCGGTCGACGCGTCCAACACCCATGTGGGGCCCTGATCGCCAAAATGCCCCGTCCGTGCCACCAGGCGACTTCGAAATGGCTGAGGCTGGCGGTCAAGCACGTGGCCGCGCTGAGGTCCTCCATAAACAGTACCCGGCGCAGGTTTGCAGGTCGAGATCCGCTTCGCTCCGCTCAGTTCGGCGCGACAACTGAATGCTTTTCGAGCTCGCGAAGCAGCACGGCTTTCCGCGTTGGAGTAGTAAACGACCCGTTCAGCGCGTTGCGAGTGAATTCCAGCAGCTCCGCTGGTGAGAAACCGAGCAGCGCAGCGACCGCGTACTCCCGACCAATGGTTGTGCAGACGTGCATGGGCAGATCGGTGGCAAGCGTGACCGGAATCACGTGTTCGACGAAGCGGCGAATGGGGTGATCTTCATACGAGGGTGCACTCCCAAGCACGACGTTGCACGTCAGTGGGCACTCCAACGTCACTCCACTCCGGCTCAGTTCGTCGAGTAACGCACCATCATCGGCAGCGTGTGTGCCGTGGCCAATGCGCCGCAGACCGGGAGTGCTGAGCGCGGGGCCAATGCTCGTGGTTCCGAACTCGCCCACGTGCATAGTGACCCCCAGGCCAGCCGACGCGGCGCGGTCCGCCCACTGGTGAGCGGTCCGCCACAGCTCCGGGTCGTCAGTTGCATCAT
>VBGG01000132.1:0-932 GCA_005883405.1 Chloroflexota bacterium
AGGCCGGCCGCGACACTTGCGCTGGCGCGGATGAACTGACGTCGATCAACGGCTCTATCGAGGCACACGCGCTTGTCCTCCTCTGCTGGCATGGGTGACGAACTGGCGTTCCGCGACTGGCGTCTGCCGCACCAGAAATATGGCTGATTGGCCAGTCGGGTGCGAGATGGGGGTAGCGCGCCACCGCCACGCCATCGGACTGCTCTCGGACAATGATGACGCGCTGACGGTCAAGCATGAGCGCTCCCAGACTTGTCAGTCGAGGCAGAGACCTCGAGGATCGTCTACGCGGACCCGAGTCCCCGCAATCAGCAGCCCGTCGCGTTCCTGGTTGCCCAGAGCCTCGGCCCGTCGCTTCAGTTGTCGCTGATGGCCATGCTGATCGCGCTCGCGATCGCCTTGCCGGTGGGCGCCACCTCGTTCATCAGCGGTACGCGGCCTGATCCGGACCTGGTGCTTGGCTACCGCTTCGCCGCTGGCGGAGCTGGCAACTACTCCGCGTGGGTGCATCCGGAGGTGGAGGCCGCGGTCAGCGAGGGTCGCTCGACCTATGACACCGCCGGGTGCCAGGCGGCCTATGAGAAGCTCCAGACAGTTGTCCACCAGGAGGCATACTACGAATTCATTTGGCGCCGCAAACAGACCGTTGCCGCGACGAGCGCGCTGATGGACCTCGAGCCAACGCTTTCTAACTCAAGTTTGGATAAGAAACGGGCCCAGGGGGTCGGAGTGTCTTCCGGTTTTGTGAGAAGCGTGTCAAGCTCGGGGTGTGTTCAAAACCGAAGAACTGGCGACGCTTATCCGCTTCCGTGAGGAGCTCTACGACGGCCTGGGCCTCCGTCAGGATAGCTTGTTCGAGCTGGTGGATGCAGTCTTGACGGCGGCCCACCGGAGCACGCTGGTACGGCTCAGCTTGACGGCCACGTTCCGTC
>VBGG01000132.1:1164-2791 GCA_005883405.1 Chloroflexota bacterium
GCAACGTCGCGGACCGACGGCGAAGTCGGCGACACAAGTGGCGCTCGACCAGATCGCCGCTGTGCGTGAGCCGCAAGCCCCCGGTGCACCACGCCCAGTGGTCACGCTCGACAGTGGGTATGACCTGGAGACCTTGGCACACAGCACGGTCGACGCGGACCTCTTGGTGCGCCTGGCCAAACACCGCGTGGTGTATCGCGCCCCCGAACGGCATCCAGGCCGCGGGCGACCGCGCCTGCATGGTGAGCCATTTCGGCTGGCAGAAGAAGACACGCATGGCCAGCCGCATCAGTCGACCCGACTGATCCACGCTGCCTATGGCGAAGTCCGTATCGACGCTTGGACCGATCTCCACGCGGCTGGTGCGCCGGACGCTCCCTTCA
Source organism: Chloroflexota bacterium (assembly GCA_005883405.1). Classification (GTDB taxonomy): domain Bacteria; phylum Chloroflexota; class UBA6077; order UBA6077; family CF-72; genus CF-72. Next base: position 1,548 of record VBGG01000132.1, read on the forward strand.
GTGTGGTGCGCGTCCAGGTCGAGCGCCTGCCCAACAAACAGCTGCCACCTCGGCCTTTGTGGCTGGCCTGGATCGGCGGTCCACTGCCGGCTGACCTGAGCGTGCTGTGGCGCTGGTATTTGCGCCGGTTCACCGTCGAGCACGCGTTCCGCTTCTTCAAGCAGACGCTCGGTTGGACTACCGTCCGCCCTCGAAACCCGGCAGCAGCCGATCGCTGGAGCTGGCTGATCGCTGCCGCCTGCTGGCAACTGTGGTTGGCTCGTCCACTGGTCAGCGACGTCCACGTGCCATGGGAACATCCCCGACCTGACGGCCTGCTCACCCCAGGCCAGGTCCGCCGACACTTCACCGGAATTTCGGTCCGGGTGGGCACTCCGGCCCGTGCACCTCGCACACGCGGAAAATCACCTGGGCGTCAGAAAGGACAACGTCCGGCGCCTCCACTCCACTACCAAGTAGCCCGCCGCCCTCCGCGGCGAGCCGCCTTAATCACGGAATTTCTTGTCCAAACTTCAACACCTAATGAGTTTCGCGTTTCGCGTTGCGCGTTACGCGTTGAGGCTTCTCGGCTCCGGACGCGGACTGCTCGACCCTTGCGACTACTCCCGTTCGACAGAGTCGGCCCGGCGACGCCGACGGCTAACGCGCAACAAATATGCGAAAGTCTCTAATCCCCGGCAAGTCAGCCATAATGTCTGTGAGGTGGGCCGCCGAGGCCGCGTCGCTGGGATACAGGTCAGTGCTGCCGTGCACGGCGCGCATCATCGAAATGTCCTCCAGTCCCATCTGGGAGGGACCGTTCTGGCCGATCGAGACACCTGCATGCGACCCGCATAACGGGATGCTCGCGCGCGAGATGGCGGCCATGCGGATGAAGTCATGCGCGCGCGTGAAAAAGGCGGCGAACGTGGATGCAAAAGGCAGGTACCCCCGCACCTGCAGGCCGACTGCCGCCGCGACCAACTGTTGCTCGGCAACGTACATCTCGAAGAATCGGTCTCGGTGGGCTCTGGCGAACTCGTCGGTTCACGTCGAGTTGCTCACCTCCGCATCCAGCGCCACGACCTCCGGCCGAGCGGCACCCAGCGCCTTCAGCGAATCGCCATACGCCTTCCGCGGCGCCACATTCTCGCGCAGCTGATAGTGCGGCAACTGCACCGCCTGGGATAGATGCTGAAGTCCCGTAGTCGATCAGCCACCTGGGCCTCGTCACCATCGACGCTCACTACCGTGAACTGGTGCTG
>VBGG01000133.1 GCA_005883405.1 Chloroflexota bacterium
TCAGGCCGAGCACGCGCACGGGCTTCGACTCGCCTTTCAGCAGGCTGAATTCGACGGGCTCCTCTCGGCTGGTGAGCAGCACACAGCTCTGATGCGCGCTCTCAGCCAGCTGCTGCACTACTGTGCCGAAGCGCTCGAAGCCTGGCTGAAAGCGGCCAGCGCGCTCGCCCGGCTGCAACACGGTCTCGAAGTTGTCCAGCACCAGGAGACAGCGCGCTCGCCGCGCCAGATCCAGCAGTCGCTCGAGGCGGCCCGCCTCGCTGTCTGGCGGTGGCGGATCGCCCGGAGACAGGAACCTGATCGCTCCCGCCAGCCACTCGCCGGGGGCAAGCGCATTGCGCAGACTGCGCCAGTACACGTAGTCGAAGGCCGGCGCCAGATCGAGGGCCAGACGCGTCGCCAGGAGCGTTTTGCCAATGCCGCCCAGCCCGACTATCGCCACCACCCGACAGCGCTCGTCGAGTACCCAGCGCCGCAGCATCTCGCGCTCCGCGTCGCGACCCAGAAAGCTCGCCACGTCAGGTGCCTCGCCCCAGTGCTCGCTACTCGGTCCATTAGAGTGCTCGACGTCCTGCTCTGGCGTCGCCATCCAGCCGCGCGCCGCGAGCAGCAGCTCACCGAACCACGCGGCGTCAAACGGCGTCTCGAAGTGGGGCGCCTCGCGCCCGACCGCCTCCCACAACGCCTGGGCTTCGGTCAGCTCGTGCCCCACTGCAAAGCCGCCCGCCTCGAAAAACGCGGCGATCAACGGGCGCAGGCGAGGCGCGCTGGGATAGGCCAGGCCGCCCTCCCAGCCCTGGACGGAGCGCACGTGCACACCCGCCCGCCTCGCAAGCGCAGCCTGGCTCAGACCTGTCCGGCCGCGGTGCTTCAGCGCCAGAGCTCTGAAGCCCTCGGCTTCCACGCCCAGCATTCGCCACACGGAGTCTAGATGGCCGACTCCGTCGTGGCATCGGCCGAATGGCGGACGCCGCTGCCGCTCGATACATCCCATTGGGGCCCCCCCTCTGGGGAGGGTGGCTCCGGCCCTCGCTGCCGTCGAGGCTAGTTGCCCTGACGGGTGTACCTCGCCGATTATGGGGTCCCCTCTGGGGAGATAGATCTCACATGAGTGGTTCGGGCGCGGGCATGCGGTAGCCGACGCCCGGCTCGGTCAGCACGTACCGTGGGCGGCTTTGCTCCGGCTCCAGTTTGCGGCGGATGCGACGCACGAATGTCCAGAGGTAATCGGCCTCGCTGCCGTACTGGCCGCCCCACACGGCCTGCAGAACTTGCCGGTGCAGCAGCACCTTGCCAGCGTTGCGCGCGAGATGGGCCAGCACCTCGTACTCGCGCCGCGTCAGCGCCACGTCCTCGCCCCGCACACGTGCCCGGCGGGCGCTGAAGTCCACCTCCAGGCCCTGATAGCGGTAGGGCGGCAGCGGCCCTCGCCGGGCTTCGGTCGCGCGGCGCAGGAGAGCGCGTACTCGCGCCAGCAGCTCTTCTACTCCGAACGGCTTGGTCAGGTAATCGTCCGCCCCCAGGTCCAACGCGCTGACTTTGTCGCGCTCCAGGCTGCGCGCCGAGAGGATCAGCACCGGTACCGGGTGATCGCGGCGGACGACCTCGAGCACCTGGAGTCCACTCGGGCCTGGCAGCCCGAGGTCGAGCAGCAACAGGTCGAGTGTGTGCTCGGCAATGCGCTGGAGGGCCTCGCTGCCGTCAGCCGCCTCGTAGACGGTGTAGCCACTCGCCTTCAGGTTGCTGGTCAGCAGTTTGCGGGTCGCGTCCTCGTCGTCCACGACCAGGATCACTTGCTGTGTCATTGACGTTCCCCCCACCCGAATGTTGCCGCCGTGTGCTTGCACGATGGCCTCGCAGATGGCCAGCCCGAGTCCATGACCTGGCACGTCGGGTTGGTTGCGAAAGAACGGCTCGAAGATGCGTTCGCGGTCCGCGAGCGGCACACCTGGCCCTTCGTCGTCCACTGCGAGCTCGAGTGTGCCGAAGTCCACCAGCTGGGCCGATATGTCGATGTGCCCATGCGGGGGCGAATACTTGGCCGCGTTCTGCAGCAGATTGGCGACCACCCGCTCGATCGCGTCGACGTCAACGCGCACGCTGGGCAGCCAGGCCGGCATCTCGACCCGCACCGTGTGGTCGCGGAGCAGGCCGCGGACGCGGTGCAGCCCGCCCTGAACCAGTGCCGCCGGGTTGCTGGGCGTGCGCTCCGCCGCCCTGGCCGCGGTCCCCGCCCGGCGGGGAGAGGACGTTGCGAGCAGCTTCTCGACCAACTGCGTGAGCCGGTCGGTCTCGGTCTCGATCTCGGCCAGGAAGTCGCGACGGGTGGGTTCGTCCCACTCCACATCACTGCGCCGCAGTGTGCTCACGAAGCCCTTGATGTGGCTGAGCGGCAGGCGCAGCTCGTGTGCGGCGGCGGCCAGCAGTTGGTCCCCCTCTGACAGGTACGACAGGCTGTCGGACGGCGCGGCATCGACTGGCTTGGGCCTGACAGGCTCGCGATCCAGCGGGAGGCGGTGCACGACCTCGGCTGAGGTTGGGGTCGCCCACAGAAACCTGAGATTGTTGGGGGTGGGGCTTGGGGTCTTCATGGTCATGAAAGGCATGTCTCCGACACGTTGCCTTGTGTGGGGCGCTGCGATGGGCCCGCCCATTCGGTGCTCGCTTGGCCTCGCATGCCCATCCGATGATGCCGGAGAGTCAAGTGTCCTCCAGCGCCAACGCGCCGTCTTGGGCGCGCTTGTGCATCATTCGGTGTGCCTGGTTGTGCAGCGCTGTGTACTCGCGGTGTCACGCTGGTACAAGGGGTAAACCGCTTCGGGGATTCGGCGATTCCCCACCTGGTCATCCGGCCAGGATTCGTTCAAGACCCGCGCCGTGCCCCTGAAGCGCCGTCCAACATGCTGGCCGCAACATGACTCCCAGTGGGAGTCTGCACATGAAATCGTTTCTGCCCTGGTTTGCGAGCGCGGTGCTGCTGGCAACCGTGCTTACCGAGTGCGGCTCCGCACGCCTGGCGGCCGCCGACGCCGCCAACGTGGGCACGCTGCGCAATGAGGTCGCCGCGCTGCAGGAAGAGAACGCGCGGCTGCGCTGGCAGGCAGCGTATGCAGCGCAAGAGAAAGCCTACACCGGCGGCTAGTGAAGTCGGATCGCCTCGATTGAGCTACAGTCACGGTGCCGGCCGACTGTACAGGCCGGGCGGGAGCACACCGATGCTGCAGATCGATATCGACCGCACGGAGCGCATCGCCACACTGACCCTGGATCGCCCCGACAAACGCAATGCGCTTTCGCTCGAGCTGATGGAGCGGCTAGAGTGCGCTCTGGCGGATATCGGTCGTCGGCGCGATGTCGCCGTGGTGATCCTGGGCGCCAATGGCTCCGTCTTCTCGTCGGGCCACGATCTCGGCGAGCTGGTCGATCGATCCGTGCGGGACTATCAGCAGGTCTTCGATCAGTGCACCGAGCTGATGAGCACGATCCAGCGCATCCCGCAGCCGGTCATCGCCATGGTGCGGGGTGTCGCCACGGCCGCCGGCTGCCAGCTGGTCGCCACCTGCGATCTCGCCTTCGCCGACGAGGGCGGGTCGTTCGGCACGCCCGGCGTCAAAATCGGCCTGTTCTGCTCGACGCCCATGGTGGCCGTCAGCCGCGCCATCGGCCGCAAGCGCGCGCTGCAGCTGCTACTCACCGGAGAGCGGATCGATGCGCGCACCGCGGCTGAGTGGGGGCTGATCAACGCCGTCGTACCAGCCGCTGAGCTCGAGGACCACACGCGCCAGATTGCGCGGCAGATCGTGCGCGCCAGCCCGGCGGTGGTCGGCATCGGCAAGCGGACGTTTTACGCGCAGATCGACATGGATCAGCACGCCGCGTACGACCACACGCGCGACGTGATGACGATGAACGCCATGATGGCCGACGCCAGGGAGGGCATCACCGCATTCCTCGACAAGCGGGAGCCCCACTGGGCCGAGGCGTAACGTGGCCCTCGCCGAAGCGCAGCGCACGCGAAAGGTCTGGGGTTGGGGCTACGAAGGCGATGGACTCTCGGAAGCCGAGGTCGAAGACCTGGGCCGCGAGATGCATCTCCGTTTCGGCGTTCAGCCGCGCGCCATCGCTGCCCCTCCGGCTTTGAGCGCGCTCGGCCTGCCCGAGCCTAGACTCGGCCCGCCTCCGTCGCTGGAGCCGTTGTGTACACAGGATCCCCGGGAGCGTGCCGTCCACACACTCGGGAAATCCTATGAAGACCTGGTCCGCGGCATCCGCGGCGATTATCGCCATGCGCCCGACATGGTCGCCTACCCGCGCTCCGAGCAGGACATTCACAACCTTCTCGGCTGGAGCGCCGACCGGCATGTCGCGGCCATCCCGTTCGGCGGCGGCTCCTCGGTCGTACGGGGTATCGAGCCCGATGTGGGACAGGACTACGGCGGAACAGTGAGCGTCGACCTGCGTCACTTGAACCGTGTCCTCCAGGTGGACCCCGCCTCGCGTACCGCGCTGATCGAGGGTGGCATCTTCGGCCCCGATCTCGAGGATCAGCTGAAGCCGCACGGCCTCACGCTACGCCACTTCCCGCAGTCGTTCGAAATGTCGACGCTCGGCGGATGGATCGCCACCCGCTCCGGTGGCCACTACGCCACACTGTTCACGCATATCGACGACTTCGTCGAGGGTGTGCGCGCGATCACGCCCCGCGGACTGTACGAGACCCGCCGGCTGCCGGGTTCTGGAGCGGGCCCTGACCCGGCACGGCTGCTGATAGGCTCCGAGGGAACGCTGGGCATCATTACCCGGGCCTGGATGCGGCTCCAGGAGCGGCCCCGCTTCCGCGCCTCAGCACCCTTCGAGTTCGAGCGCTTCGAAGACGCCTGCGGCGCCGCGCGCGCGATCGCCCAGAGTGGTTTGTGGCCGGCCAACTGCCGTTTGCTCGATCACCGCGAGGCGCTCTTCAGTTCAGCGGGCGACGGAACACGCAGTCTGCTGATCGTCACGTTCGAGTCGGCCGACCACGCGCTCGATGCCTGGTTCTCGCGCGTCGTCGAGATTTGCGGCGAGTTCCATGGCGTCTCACCGGTTGAGGTTTCGGGCACGAGCACCGCGGCCGACGCCGCGCATCGCGGTGCGGCCGGCGCCTGGCGCAACGCGTTCATCGCCGGCGGTCACCGCCACGATGCGTTCGTTCGGCTCGGGCTGATCATGGAGACCTTCGAGACCGCCATCACCTGGGACCGTTTCGCAGACTTCCACGCCGCCGTGCTCGCTGCTACCGAAGCTGCCGTCCAGCGTGTGTGTGGCCGCGGCATGGTCTCGTGCCGCTTCGCCTACGTGTACCCAGACGGTCCGGCACCCTACTACACGGTGCTCGGGCAAGGTCGGTCCGGCTCCGAGCTCGAGCAGTGGGCCGAGATCAAGGCCGAGGCCTCAGACGCGCTGATCGCCGCGGGCGGCACGATCACTCACCACCACGCGGTTGGTCGCTATCACCGTCAGTGGTATGACCAGGAGCGTCCACCGCTGTTCGCGGAGGCGTTTAGGGCCGCACGCCGCGTGCTCGATCCCGCGGGCATCATGAACCCCGGCGTGCTGGTGGACGGCTGATCTCGTTTCCGCGCAAGGTCTACGCCATCGTCGCCCAGGTGCCGCCTGGGCGGGTCATCACCTATGGCGCGATCGCCCGTCTACTGGGCGACCCGCGCAGGGCGCGCGAGGTGGGCTGGGCGCTTGCCGCCACGCCCGACCAGGAACCGCCCTTACCCGCGCATCGGGTGATCAACGCCCGCGGCGGGCTATCGGGCAGCGCGTTCGGTGGTCGCGCTGTCCGACGCGCGTTGCTGGAGGCTGAAGGCGTCGAGTTCCTGGGTGACGGCTGCGTCGATCCGCGGACACCGCGACCGGTGAATAGCCGCGAAATGGCGATCAGCACGATCGCGCCGACCACCGCGACGACGAGCGACTCGATGTTGAAGCCGTTGACCATGTCACGGCCGAGCAGCATGCCGGTGAGCCAGCCACCGACGATGGCGCCCAGGATGCCGAGCACCTTATCGCCGATGATGCCGTAGCCGCCTCCGCGCATGACCAGGCCGGGCAGCCAGCCGGCGACGATTCCGAGGACGATCCACGCAAGGATTGACATGTGCGTCGAACCTCCGATGGCGGCGTACAGGAAGCAAGGGGCGTGCCAGTTGACGCTCGGATTGCATCGGGCCTAGGAACGCGGCCGAAAACCTGTCTGCCCTTCCGTCTCGCGGCCGCGTCCCTAGGCAAAGTCAGTCACAAGAAGTTCGGCCGACTGCGACTTGTGCAGAAAACCGGCTTGTCGGCCGAACTTCTGGGAACGCGGCCTAAAGTATGAAACGCCTCGAAATCTCGGTGGCCGCGTTCCCAGGCCAATCTGTCAAAGCAGTTCGGCCGCCTGCGACCTGTGCCGAAAAGCGGCTCGTCGGCCGAACTGCTAGCCTTCGCGGCGTGCCGCACGATCGCAAGACCGCCATCCGTGAAGACCTGGTCGATGCGCAGCAGGCGCTCCTCGGGGCACTCGACGAGGTGGCGCCGGACGGCTGGTCGCGCCCCAGCCCGAACAACGAAGGCTGGTCAGTGCGCGACCTGCTGATCCACCTGGCGACCGCCGAGGCTGGCTTCGTGGGCACGCTGCGGCGCATGGCCGCCGGCCAGGGTGGCGTGCCTGCTGACTTCGACCCCAACCGCTGGAACGCCGGCCAGGTGCGAAGGCGGGCGGACGCGGCGGCCGAGCAGCTGCGATCCGAGCTCGAGACGGCACACGGCGAGATGCTCGCGCTGCTCGACGGGCTCGACGACGCCGCGCTCGACCGGCTCGGCCATCTGAGCTCGGGCGAAGACGGCTCGACCGAGGACAACTTCCGCCTGGTGGCCTCCCACAAGCGCGGCCACACCCAGGACGTTCGCGCCGCCCTCGCTCCCGCCCCGCGCTGACGACGCGCAGGGCACTTTTACGCGCGAGAGGCGCCTCGTCAGAAGCAACCTGCCGCCGCCGAGGAGCCTCCTCCGCTCACGCCGCAGTGACAGGGCGTTACTCGGGCCTGACTGGGCAGCCTTGCTAAGCCCTACCATGTACGAGAATCAGGAGGTTTCTCCGCCGTGTCGCTGACGAGTTCCTCTGCGGCCGGCGTCGAAGTTCGCGGCCCGCGCCTGCAACGCTTCGACGACGTGCTGACCCGACCCGCACTCGACTTCGTCGCGCGGCTTTCCCGCGAGTTCAATCCCACTCGCGAAGCGCTCCTCAAAGCCCGCCGTGAACGCCAGACGCGCTTCGACGCCGGCGAGCTGCCCGATTTTCTCCCCGAGACCCGCCACATCCGCGAGGGCGACTGGAAAGTTGCCCCGGTGACCACCGCGGACCTGCAGAAGCGCTGGGTCGAGCTCACCGGACCAACCGATCGCAAGATGCTGATCAACGCCCTCAATTCGGGCGCCGACGTCTATATGGCGGACTTCGAGGACGCCAACACGCCCACCTGGCAGAACATGATCGAAGGTCAGGTCAACGTCCTCGACGCCGTCGCGCGCACGATCTCATTTGATAATCCCGACGGCAAGACCTATCGCCTCAACGACAAAACCGCGACGCTGCTCGTGCGTCCGCGCGGCTGGCATCTGCCCGAAAAGCACGTGCTGGTCGACGGCAGCCCGATCGCTGGCGCCTTCCTCGACTTCGGCCTGTTCTTCTTCCATAACGCTCGACGCCTGCTCGAGCGTGGCAGCGCGCCCTACTTCTACTTGCCAAAGCTCGAAGCTCACCGCGAGGCGCGCTTGTGGAACGACATCTTCCAGTTCGCCCAGGACACGCTCAGCATTCCGCGCGGCACGATCAAGGCGACGGTCCTGATCGAGGTCGCCACCTCAGCCTTCGAGATGAACGAGATCCTGTACGAGCTGAGGGATCATTCGGGCGGACTGAATGCCGGTCGCTGGGACTACATTTTCAGCATCATCAAGAAATTCCACAGCCGGCCGGATTTCCTGCTGCCGGACAGGGCTCAAGTGACGATGACGGTGCCGTTCATGCGCGCCTACACGGAGCTGCTGGTCAAGACTTGCCATCGCCGTGACGCGTTCGCCATGGGCGGCATGGCCGCCTTCATTCCCAGCCGTCGTGATCCCAAAGTCAACGAAGTCGCGCTGCCCCGCGTCCGCGACGACAAGCTGCGCGAGTCGCGCGATGGTTTCGATGGCACGTGGGTTGCCCATCCCGACCTCGTTCACGTGGCCCGCGAAGTATTTGCCGATTTCATGGGTGAGCGGAACAACCAGATCGATCGCCAGCGCCCGGAGGTATCCGTCGAAAGTCAACAGCTCCTTGACCTGCGTGTCCCGAACGGCGAGATCACCGAGGCTGGCCTGCGCAGCAACATCTCCGTCGGGATTCAGTACATCGACTCGTGGCTGCGCGGCACGGGTGCTGCGGCCATCTTCAACCTGATGGAGGACGCGGCCACGGCCGAGATCTCGCGATCCCAGGTGTGGCAGTGGGTGCACCATGGCGCAACCATGAACACTGGCCAGCGCATCACCCGTGAGCTCGTGCTGCAGCTCGAGCAAGAGGAGCTGGACAAGATTCGCCAGGGACTCACGCCCGAGATGCAGACGAGCAACCGCCTGGACGAGGCGCGCGGCCTGTTCGAGGAAGTCGCGCTGAGCGAGCAGTTCGTCGAATTTTTGACCTTGCCAGCCTACGGTCGCCTCGACTGACCGACCTGGCATCACTTCCTTACTCAACCCTGCGACAATGTCAAAGCAACAACTCGCCACCCGCGCGGGTAGATAAGTGGCAGCCTCATGATGGTACCGATGCCCGAAGACGAGGCAGACGAAGACACAGTTCACCTGGAAGATCACGCACGACTCGACGGTGTGCGCCTTGCCGCGCGCACGCTCGAGCACCACCTGACCAACCATCTCACGCTGACGGTTGGTTATGCGGAGCTCATCGCCGAGGATCCCGAGTTGCCCGAACGCCTGCGCGAAATGGCGCGTCAGGTGCTCGAAAGCGCTCAGGCGGCGGTGGACAGCGTGCGCCGCATGCGCCAGGTCGAGTCCGTGGTCCTGGTCGACCAGGGCATACCGGGTGGACCGTTGATCGAGCTCGGTCCGCGTTCTGATTGGTAAGTCTCTAACCTCAGGCCTCTACAGCTCAGCACCTCCTTCCCCAAGCGTCGACAGGCGATCGACCACGTCGAGCACGGCGTCAATCTCGAACGGCTTGGCCAGGTACGCTTGCGCCCCGAGACGGCTGGCGGCCGACGCCGCGTCGTGGGCCGCCGACATGATCGCCACGGGTACGGCCGCGCACGGCGGACCACGGCGGCAGCGGCGGAGAAACTCCCAACCATCCATCACGGGCATCATCAGGTCGAGCAGCACCGCGGCGGGTTGCTCGGATCGAATCTGGTCGAGCGCCTCGGCGCCGTTGGAAGCGGTTTTCACCTTGTAATCGGACATCTCGAGTATGTCGACCACGACGTCCCGAATGGCGGGATCGTCGTCGACGACGAGGATCTTTTTCACGGTGCGGGCCGTTTTTCCTGTGGTCCGAACAAGCAGCCGGAATGCCAAACTGTGGCTGACGGATTGTCGGTTTTGAAACATCGCCTCAAGATTCCGTGACGAAGGCCCACCTGGTTCTTCTGGCTGCGCTCGTAGCCGCCGGCTGCGGTACGCCCTTGCCAGCGGCGACCACCCCGTCAGCCGCGGTCACCCCGACCGTCCTGCCGACGCCAACCTCGGCGGCAGCTTCGGCTGGCGCTGAAGCCGCGAAGCCGCTCGCCACCGCGCCCACCGCCGCGCCCACCGCCGCGGCCACCCTGGCGCCGACCATTCCCGATGGCCTCAGCCTGCCAGACCGCGCGGCCTTCGCCGAAGCGAGAGTGCTGCTCGTCGAGGGCGACTACACCGGCGCCGCTGAGCGCTGGCGGCACCTGCTCACTATTCCCGCGGCTGGCGTAGAAGCCCGTTTCTCGCTTGCGCTCGCTCTGGCGCTCGCGGGCCGCGGCCCCGACGCGCTGCAGGTGCTGTCAACCGGCGGGCCCGACAGCCGCGAGGCCTTCGTCCGCGGCCTGGCGCTGGATGCCGCCAACCAGCACAGCCCGGCTATGCAGTCACTGGCCAGCTACGCCGCCACCAACCCCCTCGTCGCGCCGGCGGTGTGGCTCGAGATCGCCGAGCGCGAGCTGAACGCGCGGCGCCCGCGCGAAGCGGCCGACGCCGCCGCCAGCGCACTCGACACCGCCCAGGGGCGCCCGTTGAAACAGCGCCTGCTCGAGGTACGCGGCGAGGCGCTGGCGCAGCTTGGCGATAACGAAGCCGCGTTCGACTCGCACCGCCAGGTGCTCGCGCTGGCGACGAGCACCGCCACCCTTGGCGAGCAGCTGTTCCGTCTGGCACAGGTCAGCCGCGACCTCGGCAAACCTGATGCTGCCCTGCAGGCGCTGAAAACCGCTCGATCAGTTCCCGTCCGCCAGCACGACGGCGGATGCACTGCGCCTGCTCGACGAGCTGGGAGCGGCCAACCAGATCGATCCGTTCGTGCTCGGCCGCGCGCGCTACTTCGCCGTGGACTACCGCAACGCGGTGACCGCGTTCGATCAATACCTGCAGGCGGACCCGAATGGGCCTGATGTGCCCGCTGCCCGACTGTACAAAGCGCTGGCCAGTCTGACGCCCGGCAACGAACCGAACGCGCTGCGCGAGCTCGACGCGCTCGCGGACGATCCCGACCAGGAAACCGAGATCGCCGCGCAGGCGCTGGTGGAAGCCGGCCAGGCGCTCGAGGGACTGTCCGAGCCGGACCAGGCGGAGGCGCGTTATCAAAAGCTGATCGACAAGCTCCCTCGCCTGGACGCCGCCGCCACCGCGGGCTTCCGGCTGGGGCTGGTGCGCTATGTGCGCGGCGCAGACAACGAGGCCATCGCTGCCTGGGACGCACTCATCGCCCGACGCGATGACTTGAGTGCTGACGACGTGAGCCGTGCCTTCTACTGGCGGGCCCGAGCGCTGAGCCGGCTCGGTCGTGACGGCGACGCGCGTTCCAGCCTGGAGCAAGCCGCGGCGCTTCGGCCCTCGAGCTATTACTCGCTGCGCGCGGCATTGCAAGTGACGCCGGCGGCTGCGCAACCAATCTCGCCGCAAGTCACCCCCGAGGACGAACAGCAGCTCGCTCGGTGGATGGCTGCTCGCAACCAGGAGCTCGGAGCCGCCGCCTCGACGGTCGCCAGCGATCCTGCCTTGCTCCGCGCGCAGGCTGAGGCGAGCCTGGGCCTCTTCCGCGAGGGTAACTGGGAAGCCGACGAGCTGCTCCAGCGCTACCCCGATCGCGCTGACCGCCTGTATGTGCTGGCACGACGCTTCGCGGACCTGGGTCTCGCGGGCGGTGCGACACGCCTGGGGCAGGCAGCCGTTACCGCCGCGTCCATCCAGGCACCCCAGGACGCGCCGGCAGCGCTGCTCAAGACCGCCTTTCCGCGCCCGTTCGCAAATCTGTCGGATGCCGCCGCCGCGCGCTATGGGCTGGACGCGTTGCTCCTGGATTCGACGTTCCGCGACGCCAGTCGCTTCGACGCGTGGGCAGAAAGCGCTGCCACTGGCGCTCGCGGGCTGGCCCAGACCAGTCCGGTGCACGTCGAAGAAGCGGCCCACGCGTTGCACGTCAGTGCAGCTGATCAGCTTCGAGCGGTGTCGGCGATCGACCAGCACGCCTGGCTGATGGCTGACCGACTGCGTCGCTTTGACGGGCGTCCCGAAGTGGCGCTCAGCGCCATCGACACCACTGACCGCCTGGTGGATAGCTGGCTCGCCCTGCCAGGCGCCGACGACGTGGACGCGTACATCGAGCTCGTCAGCTTCGAGGGCGAGCGGTCCGCGCTGCGCAGCGCGTTGGCGACCCGCCTGAGTTACGCGATTGCGTACGGTTCCGGGTCGTCGGCTGACCCTCTTTCGGTGATCGCGGTCGGCCCCGAGCCGACCGCCGCCTGGATCAAGATCGCCCGTCTCGCCGGCGACGTGCCGGCCGACGCTCCTTTCTCGCAAGCTGCCGGCGTTGGTACCGAGGAGCAGCAGGCGGCCTTCGTGCGTGGCGCAACCCTGCAGCGCGACGGCGATTATGCGGGCGCAGCCGCCGTTTTCACCGAGCTCGCTTCCAGTGGCGGGCCGAACGTCCAGCTCGAGGCACGCTTACGCCTGGGCCAGGCGCTGATCGCCGTGGGTCGTCCGGCCGACGCGCTCGAACCACTTCAATCAGCGGCTTCCGCGCATCCGGAGACGCCGGCGACGTTCCTGCTCGGGCGCGCGCTGGCCACTGTTGGCCGCTGCCAGGAGGCGCTCGACCGGTTTGACGCGTTCGCCGCGGCGAATCCGGGTCCGCTCGGCGCTCAGGCGCACGTGGCCCAGGCAGACTGCCTGGCCGATCTCGGCCGCGCCTCCGAGGCCGTCACGCGGGAGGCGGATGCCGCCGCCACCGGCGACATTTCGCGATTGCAATCGCTGGATTTTCGCGAGCGGCTGGCGCTGGCGCGGGCTCGGGCCGGCGACATCGACGGCGCGCGCGCGGAGTATCAGTCGCTACTCTCGATCGCGTGCACAGGCAGCTACCGATCACAGCTGAACTATGACCTCGGCGTCCTCGCCGGCGACACGTCCACGGCCGCTTCACTGTTTCGCGCGTCGGTGCAGCTCGACCCGAAGGGACGGCCCGCGCAGGCCGCCCTGGACGAGCTGGTCGCGCTGCACGATCCCTTCGCGCTGTCGTTCGAGGCTGGCGACACCCGCTTCGAGCAGAACCGCTATCGCGAAGCGTTGGCCGCATACACCAGCTTCTTGCAGCAGAATCCGTCGGATGGCCGCGCTCCCAAGGCGTACTACGGCCGCGGCGCTTCGCTGGTCCGCCTGGGCCAGGACCGTGCCGGCATCGCTGTCCTGGAGAGCATCGCCGATCGCTTTCCGAACACGGTTGACGCGGCCGACGGCCTGTTCCGCGGCGGTCGCATTCGAGAAAGTCTGGCCGATCTGCAGGGCGCGGCGCAGTCCTACCGTCGCGTGCTGGCCATGCCCGGCGCCGGCTCGCGCGCGCTGGACGCACAGTTTCGCCTGGCGTTCGTCCAGTTCCAACAGGGGGTGTTCGGCCCCGCCATCGAGGGCTGGCGCGACCTGTCGGGCAGGGTGACCGCCGCGGATGAGCGGGCCCAGGCGCTCTTCTGGTTGGGCAAGGCGCTGCACGCCTCAGGCGACGAGGGCGGCGCAAGCGCAGCGTGGAGCGCTGCCCGCGCCGCCGACCCGCGTGGCTTTTACGGGCTGCGCGCTGCCGATTGGCTGGCCGGCCAATCAGACCCGCGGGCCGAAGTGGACCAGACCTTGCCGATGGTCCAGTCGCACGCGGCCGATGACCCGCAAACGTCGATCGGCGGTTGGGCCGCCTCGCGCGGCGATCTTGCCGTTGCCCAACAACGCCTGGCGGCCGACCCCGGCCTGGCTCGCGCGGATGCGCTGCTGGCGATGGGGCTACGCCAGGCGGCGATCTGGGAGCTCGGCGCGGTTGAGAGTCGTCTGAGCAACAGCGTCGGCGCCGTGGCGCTGCTCGGCGGCTGGGAGCAGCAACGCGGGCTGTACAACACGGCGCTGGTGCTGGGCTACGACCTTGCCGGTCAGGTTAATGTGTCGCTGACCAGCGGCCCGGTGGGGATACGGCGTCTGGTGTATCCCTTGCCCAATCCACTTGTGCTCGCCCAGGCGGCGCAGCAGCTGCACGTGGATCCGCTGCTGTTCTCCGCACTCATGCGCCAGGAGAGCAACATGGATCAGGCGGTCCAGAGCTCGGCGCAGGCGCGGGGTTTGAGCCAGCTCATCGCCAGCACCGGCTACGACGCCGCCCGCGCGCTGGGCGAATACAACTTCCACTCCGCTGACCTCTACCAGCCGCGGACCAGCATCTTGCTGGGCGCCTTCACCTTCGGCGAACGCCTGACGCGCTACGCCAACCGCATCTTCCCCGCCCTGGCCGCGTACAACGCCCCCCAGTTCGCCGTAGACGGCTGGCTCCTCGCCGCCGGCGACGCCGACATCGACACCTTCGCCGAAGCGATCCCCTTCACCGAAACCTATCCGTACGTGCAGCGCATCTACGAAAACTACAAACAGTACCTGGAGCTGTACGGTTCCCAGGCGCAATGAAGTCCCCGGTACGAGGCGT
>VBGG01000617.1 GCA_005883405.1 Chloroflexota bacterium
CAGGGCCACATCCGCGGCACCTTCCTCATGGGGCAGAACCCGGCGGCCGGCGGGCCGAATGCCCGGCTGCACCGCGACGCCCTGCGACGGCTCGACTGGCTGGTGATCCGAGACTTCTTCGAAACGGAGAGCGCCAGCGTCTGGTACGCCGATCCCGAGGTGACGGACCCGAAAGCCATCCCGACCGAAGTCTTCCTCCTGCCGGCAGCATCGGTGGTCGAGAAGGACGGCTCGTTCACCAACACCGAGCGCATGATCCAGTGGCACGATCGAGCCATACTGCCGCCAGGCGATTGCCGCTCCGATGCCTGGTTCGCCTACGACCTGGGGAAGCGGCTCAAAGCGCTCTACCAAGATTCGCCCCGCGAGCGTGATGCGCCTCTGCGACACCTCACCTGGGACTATGACAGTGGCAATCTCGGGATCGAGGGTGAACCCGATACCGAGCAGGTGCTCCGGGAGATCAATGGTTATCATCTTGGTGAGCGGCGGCAACTGCGCGGGCCGGCTGAACTCGCCAGCGATGGCTCGACCGCCTGCGGGTGCTGGCTGTACTGCGGCATTTTCCCGGAGGAGCGGACGAACCGCGCCCGCGCGAAGGGGCAGCAACGGCATGGCACGTCGGTCTACGGCGAGTGGGCCTGGGTGTGGCCGGAGAATCGCCGCATCCTGTACAACCGCGCGTCGGCCGATCCCCAGGGCCGGCCGTGGTCAGCGCGCAAGAAGCTCGTCTGGTGGGACGAAACGGCGCAACGGTGGACCGGCTATGATGTGCCGGATTTCGAGATCGCGAAGGCCCCTGGCTACCGTCCCTCAGCAGATGCTCAGGGGCTGGCCGCGATTGCCGGAGACGCCCCGTTTCGGATGCATGGCTGTACGTGCCCTATGGTCTCAAAGATGGTCCCTTGCCGGTGTTCTACGAGCCGCTCGAATCGCCGTTCCTGAACACGTTGGTCCGTCAACAGTCCGACCCCCTGACGGTCGTCCCCGCGGACCCGATGAATCCGATCGTTCCCCCCGGCGATCCCGCGTACCCGCTGATCGCGACCACCTACCGGCTGACCGAGCATCACCTCAGCGGGCCGATGAGCCGCTTCGATAGCTGGCTGGGGGAACTCCAGCCGGAGATGTTCGTGGAGATCAGCCCCGAACTCGCCGGCGAGCGGGGCGTAGCCAACGGCGACTGGGTGGTCGTCAGCACGCCGCGCGGGGAAATCGAGGCGCGGGCGCTGGTGACACCCCGACTGAAGCCCGTCATCGTCGATGGCCGACCTGCGCATATCGTCGGCCTACCGATCCACTGGGGCTATGCCGGTGAGACCGTCGGGGCGATCGTCAACGACCTCTCGCCGCTCTCGCTCGACCCGAATGCCGACATCCACAGCGGCAAATCCTTTGTCTGCCAGTTGCGCCCGGGTCGACTCCGGCGTGTGCGTCCGCCCACGCCCTTGCCTCTGTCACCCATCCCCACCATAGTGGACCCGATCCCTGATACCCCGGACGCCGCGCAGCCGGCGGGGAGGTTCAGACATGGCCAGTAGAGAAATGGAACTCGCAGGGTTCCCACAGACCAGCGACCCACCCCGTGGTCCGCTGTCGGCGCTCTTGGGACGCCTCATCGATCCGTTCCGCCGGGGTGTGCAGCCGGAGCCCCGTCCACCCACCGGCTTCTTCACGGACACCACCGTCTGCATCGGCTGCAAAGCCTGCGAGGTGGCGTGCAAGGCCTGGAACGAGCTCGCTGCGGATGGATTGCACTGGTCTGGCAACAGCTACGATCACACGGGGACGTTGTCTGCCAGCTCCTGGCGGCATGTGAAATTCTTCGAACAGTTCCCCGCGGATCATGCGCCTTCACACCCTGTTCCCCAGGACCCCACGCCGTCTGGCACGGGGTTCTCCCTGGACGCGTTGCTCAACGAGACCAAGGAAGGCCGCTGGCTGATGATGAGCGATGTCTGCAAACACTGTGTGACGGCCCCCTGCCAGCAGGCATGCCCGACAGGCGCCATCATCCATACCGAGTTCAACAACGTCTTCATCCAACCCGATATCTGCAACGGCTGCTCGTCCTGCGTCGCCGCCTGCCCCTTCGGGGTCATTACCCGCAGCAGCGTCGATGGCCATTCGCACAAGTGTACGCTGTGCTACGACCGCCAGCGGGATGGCCTCGTCCCAGCCTGCGCCAAGGCCTGTCCGACCCAGTCGATCCAGTTCGGCCCGATCGATGAACTGCGCGAGCAGGCCCGCCGGCGTGTGGAGGACCTGCACAAACGAGGTGTCACACAGGCTTACCTGTATGGTGACACCCCGAGCAAGAGTTACTCCGAGTTGCATTCGTTCTACCTCCTGGTCGATCATCCCTCCGTGTATGGCCTGCCGGAGAACCCGTGCAATCCATGGCTGCACATGCAGGGAGATTACGTCCGTGCGCTCGTCGGTGGACTAACAGCGATCGCCGCACTGCTCGCAGTGCTGTTGCTTCTGGGGAACTAAGATGCAGACCGACACCAGACTCCAGACCTCCAACTATGCCACTAAGCCGGTGACGAAGGCGCCTGCCTGGCACGGGCTCGTCGCCTGGGACATGTTGCTCAACGGCATGACGACCGGACTATTTCTGGTTGCGGCGCTCAGCGAGTTGGTGGCGCCGGATCGTTTCGCTGCTGTAGCGCAGGCCGCGTATCCGGTCGCCCTTATCCTGCTGCTCGTTGACCTGCTGTGCCTGGTGCTTGATCTGGGCGACCCACTGCGGTTCCATCACATGCTGCGGGTGTTCAAGCCCAGTGCGCCCATGTCGCTGGGTACCTGGTGTCTCACGATGTTCGCCATACCACTGACCGTAGCCGCGGCGCTCAGCTTGCTGCCGGCAGGAGGGATGACCCTCGCGTGGGTACGCCGGCTGGTCGTGGTCATCGGGCTCCTGCCCGCCCTGGGTTCCGCAGTCTATAAAGGGGTCCTGCTCAGCACCAACGCGCAACCAGGTTGGAAAGACGCGCGCTGGCTGGGCGGTTATCTCACCAACGCGGCACTCATGCTGGGCTGCGCGGAGATGCTCGTGTTATCCGTCGTGATGCGGCACGCGAGTGCGGCAGCCATGCTCCGTCCTGCTCTTGGGCTGTTGCTGGTGCTCAACCTGGTCCCCTTGTGCTTGCTGGCTGTCGATCTCCGCACGACGCTGTCGCGTCTCTATACCCGCTGGCAACTCTGTGGCGTCGGCACCCTCGCACTTGGTGGGGGGGTGCTGCTGCCCCTGTGCCTGTTGTTGGTTGTGGACAGCCCGCTCTCTATGCTGAGCGCTGTGATGTGCATAGCG
>VBGG01000615.1 GCA_005883405.1 Chloroflexota bacterium
AAGGCTTGATGTCCGCGCGGAGGTCGGTCACGCCAGTGCCCCCGCACCCGAAGTTCGGTCCCTCGAGCAGAGAGCACTCCGCGTTGATGAGCGGGAAGTACAGCGCTTTGCTCGACGGCACTATGCAATTCTTGCGGACGATGCTGGTCTGCGCCGCCGCGCCAGTTATGAAGAACGCTCCGCCCAGGAACCACACGGGGCCAGTCTGCCCCTCACCGCACTGAGCCCCGGTCAGATCGAAAAGCGGGTGATTGATGTGACTGCTGAAGGGCGGGCTGTGCACCGGAATCGAGAGCGCCCACTGCCACCACGCTGCCGACCACTGGCCATAGGTCTTGCCGAACGGTGTCGATTCTGGCGTGAGGACGAGGCCGTCGGCGTGAGCTACCGCCGCCACGGGCGCGGCGGGCGCTACCAGAGGCGCTACCGCCAGCGCGATCGCTGGTAGCAGGCCACGCCAATGCTGCTTGTGCTGTTTGCTGCCGCTCATGATTGTCTCCCTCTTCAACCGATGTAGCGCCGGCCGGTGCCAATCAGGCTCCCCATTCTCAGGCGGGCCGGCGGCCGCGCCATCGGTAGAAACTCCTATGCGAGGTACCTATCTCTCGCCTGGGAACGTGCTATTGATTGCTGATATGGGTCAGCTGTCAACGGTCACGTGGATGTCCCCAGTGGCGGCCGTGAGATCTCCCCGTACACGGTCATGAGTTCTGCCCCGCCGGCGGCCATGAGATTTCCCCAAAGCCGCGAGTCAGGATGGGTCTGAGCAATCACCTCCCTTGACGAGGAGATCGGCGATCGCCACCGGCTCGTCACACGCTGGGCAAAGTCCACCCGGACCGATGCGGCGGCAGAAGCACCGGCAGTCCGCGCAATATTGCTCACCGAGCGAGCGCGTCCCACACGTTGGGCATTCATAGACCGTGCTTGGCCGCGGGGATCGCGGTGGGACCGACGGCAGCGGAGTCGGGTGACGACGACGCCACGCCGTCTGGCGGCAGGCCGCGGTGCAGAAGCGTTGCCTACCGACCCGGTGGAACCCACGCCCACACATCGCGCAGGCGGTGGTCGTTCCGTCATCGTTACGCGACCCGATCTCAGGCTGCATGCCCGGCCTCCCGAGCCATGTTCAGTGGCACCACCCCCTTGCCAGACGTGGCCTGAGCCAACCGGACGCTGTCGCCAGACGTGAGGCACACGTGCGCGTGGTGCAGGAGCCGATCGACGGTCGCGGTCGCCAACGTTTTGGGCATCAACTCGTCGAAGCCAGCTGGATGCACGTTCGAGCTCACCGCTACGGAGCGTTTTTCATAGGCGGCATCCACCAGTCGGAAGAAGCCCTCCGCTGCATCCGGACTCACGGGTAGCAGGCCGATGTCATCCACTACGATCAGCCGCGCGCGCAGGATGGCGCGCACCGCTCTGGTCACTGAATCGTCGGCGCGGTGTCGGCGCACCAATACACCCAGTTCCTCAAGGCTGAACCAGGCCACCTTCAGGCCGGCTTCGACGGCGGTCTGGCCGAGCGCCTCCAGGAAGAATGTTTTTCCGGTGCCGCTGGGTCCACATACAACCAGATTTTCACGACGGCCGATCCACTCCAGCGTGCGTAGCGCCGTCTGGGTGGGTGCCGGGATGGACGAGAGTGCCTGGTCCCACGTGGCAAACGTCTTGCCGGTCGGAAAAGCGGCCTCAACGCGGCGGGTGGCCAGCGCCGAACGCTCGCGCCCAGCGACCTCCTCATTCAACAGCAGCTTGAGCACTTCGGCCGGATCCCAGCGCTGCGCTCGGGCGGTGGCTAACACCTCTGGCGCAGTTCGCCGCATGTGCGGCAATCGCATGCGACGCAGCAACGCATCGAGTTCGGCCGGCAGTGGCGGAGGCACCGGTGAGCTCATGAGCCGAACCCCGTCCAGGCCGCGGTGCCGCTCTGGAGCGTGTTAGCTTCGTCGGCTCGCCGCACACCACCTGGACGTGCGACGGCCTGGTAGCGCAACAGCTGCCCCAGGTCCTCGTCGGCGAAGCGTCCCAGCTCAGCTGCCAGTCCAAGCGCGCGATCGACCGGCGCCGGCCCGTAGATCTTCGCCAGCGCCACAGCCGCGATCATCTTGGTGCGGATGCGCAGCGTGCCGGCCGCCGCGGCCGTGATCAGCCACTGCTGTGCACCAGGTCCCAGCGCCAGGAAGGCTGCTTCATCCGGTGTCCGCGCCTTCGGGGTGCGGTGCAGCGGACCCTCCGGTCGTGGTCCGAAGTGCGCCGGATCGTGGCGCGGCTGCCCAGGCCCGGTGGGCTCCCAGCGTGCGATCTCGTGCGCACCGTCATTGCCGACGTGGACGATGACGATCTTGTCGTCCTGCTGGCGGACCCAGACGTCCTGGCCGGAGTAGTCATCCGGCACCGAATATTCGCCACCCTCGAATTGAACGACCGGCAGGTTGGCACCCACGCCACGTGTGACGCCGAACACAGCAGTGAACGGCTCGGCTGGCAGCGGGTGGAGTCGCTCGCGTTCCTGGGCTAGTCGTTCGATCGGTGGGCAGCGGGTGGCGCGATGCGGCCGCGCATTGACCCGCTCACACCACTGCTCGCAGGCGATGCGGAGTTCGGAGAAGCTCGAGTAGCTGGGCAGCAGGTTGGCGTCGGTGGGCACCAGGTCCGCGGAGGCAATACGCACCGTGGCTTCGGACCCACCCTTCGATTGGGGGTCCGCCGGCACACAGCTGGCCAGCGTCAGCCCATAATGCCGCCCTACCTCGACCATCGTCGGATGGCGCACGGCGATGCGCGCGATGTGATCCAGCGTCAAAGTCTTCTCGTTGTCGCTCAAGCCATACGTCGGCGCGCCCCCGAACCGACGCAGCGTCGCGTCGATGCAGGCGATCACCGTCGGCAGCGTCTTATCGCGGATCGGCAACACCACCCGGAAGCGACTCCAGGCCAGCCATGCGCACCACAAACACGTTTTGCGTCCTTGCACCAGCGGGCCGTCGGCGTAGTCCCACTGAAACCACAGGCCAGGCTCCGGCAACCATGGCCGAAACCGACGCCGGTGCCCTGCCCGATACAGCGCCTTGGCCTCAGCGATGGCGCGCCGCAGCGTGCGGTCCGAGCCTGCATAGCCCATCGGCGTAAGCTTGCGCTGGGCAACGTCCGCACGGATGCGTCCGTGGCTGGCGTCAACCAACTCTTCGATCTTCTCGCGAAACGGATCGACGAGTTGGTCGCGCCGCTGCAGAGCTGTACTGACTTGCCCCGCGTCACGTGCGCGCACATAGCGCGCC